>CAMDKN010000033.1 GCA_945901035.1 Gulosibacter massiliensis
GATCTCCCAGTCCGTGACCTCGCGGGTCGAGGGGTCGGGAACCGCGGCTTCGTACCGTGCGACCTCGTCCCTCTTCAACACCATGAACACGTCGATGAGCTCGCGGGACATCTGGTCGCGAAGAACGTCGTTGGCGTCGAGTGCATCAAGTGCTTCGGAGAACGTTTCCGGAAGAACCGGTGCGCCCTCGTTGTCATAGGCCATCCCCACGGCGTCGTCGGGGCACTCGAGTTTGTTGACGATTCCGTCCAGCCCCGCGGCGAGGATGGCCGCGATGACGAGATACGGGTTGGCGGCGCCATCTCCGACGCGAACTTCGAGTCGAGTCCCCTGACCGCGCTCGGGTGGTATCCGGACCATGCACGAGCGGTTGTCGTAACCCCAGTTCGCTCGGTACGGCGCGAGCGTGTCGGGACCGAGTCGCTTGAAGGAGTTCACCGTCGGGTTGGTGAACGCGGTGAGCGCGTTGGCGTGCGTGGTGAGCCCCGCCAGCAGGTATTTGGCGTTGGCCGACAGGTTTCCGGCTCCGTCGTGCATGAGGTTGATGCCCTCGGCGTCCGTGACCGAGAAGTGAAGGTGGAAACCGGAACCGCCCTCGTCGCTCCACGGTTTGCCGAGGAAGGTCGCGTGCTTGCCGCGACGCGAGATGATGTCTTTCACCGCCGCTTTGAAGAAGAAGGTTCGGTCGGCGGCGTCGAGCGCTTCTGAGTGCCACAGGTTGATTTCGTATTGGCTCGGGCTGAATTCGTGGTTTCCCGCGAACGCGCCGATGTTGAGGTTGTCCAGCATGCGAATGAGGTGCAGGAAGTCGCCGTCGGGGTCGGACTGTGAACCGGTCGTGTAAACGCGACCCGTCTCTTCGACGAAGCGATGGTACGCGCCGTTCTCGTCACGCGTCGAAATGTAGAACTCGAGTTCGGGACCGACGACGGGGTGCAGACCGATCTTCTTGTACCCTTCGATGACCTTTTCGAGAACCGATCGAGGGGACATCATGTTGGGCGTACCGTCGGGGTTGAACGCGTCACCGATGACGTAGGCGACCCCGGGTTCCCATGCGAGCGGCGAGATGGTGCGGGGCACAATCTGGGTCACAAAGTCCTGCAGGCCGTCGGTCGCGATGTTGTTCGCGTCGTGGAATTCTCCGCCGGTCGTCGTGGCCCACACGCCCTGACTGAAGGCGGGTCCGTTGTGGGCTGCTTTGTCGAGTTGGCTGACAAGGATGTCTTTCGATCGCGCGATACCGAGAATGTCGGAATACATGACGCGCAAAACATCGATTCCTCGTTCACCGAGGTCGTCGCGCAGTTTCGTAAGGTCGCTAACCATGTGCTACTCCTTTGTGGCAGGTTTTCGGCTCTAACGATATCGTTAGGAGACAAATGAATTCTAGTGAATCCCATATCTGGGTGACAATAGTGGCACGGATTAAAGTCTCGACAAAGGAGTCCACCGAAATGAAAGCGCTTATCGTTCAGCACGATCACGTGAGTCCGACCGGACCCGTCGGTCGCCGACTGGAACACCACGGTTTTGAGATCACCGAGTTCCTCGTCGTTCCCGAATCTTCTTTTCACGAACCCAACGTCGAGGTCGCATTCCCCAACCCCGACGACTTTGACCTCGTCGTGTTCCTCGGAGCGCCGTGGGGTGCGTGGGACGACGTATGCATCGGCAACTGGCTCACGCCCGAGCTCGATCTGTGTCGCTCGCTAGTGACGGCTGGCCGACCCGTTCTGGGAATTTGTTTCGGCGGTCAGTTGATGGCGCGCGCGATGGGCGGGTCCGTCGCACCCGGTGACCACCCCGAAATCGGGTGGACCACCATCTGGAGTGACGACCAGAGCCTCGTCGGGAACGGTCCGTGGTTCCAGTTCCACTACGACCGCTGGCAGCTGCCGCCGGGGGCCACCGAGATCGCCCGTAACCCCGTCGCATCGCAAGCGTTCGTCATCAACAACTCGCTCGCGGTTCAGTTCCACCCCGAACTCGACGGCGCGGCGCTTGTCGCGTGGATCGACGAGGGAGGTCGCCCGCTCGTCCTCAAGGACAACCAGGACCCCGACGTCATGCTCGCGCAGACTTGGGCGGAAGACAAAGCCGGTGAAGAGCGCGCTTACGCCCTCATCGACGCTTTCCTGACGCGCGACGCCAAACTCGTCTAGCCGACACAGCGAAGTAGGCGCTCCGCACGGATGCGAAACCACTCGTCCGTGAGAGCGAGCGACCTAGCGCAGGGTGACCTTGACCGGCATGCCCTTGACTCCGTGAACGAAGTTCGAGTGCAGGTACTCGATCGGTGCGGTCCGCTCCATGGTCGAGATTCGGCTGATCAAATCTTCGAACATGATGATGAGCTCGATGCGCGCAAGTGCGTTGCCGAGGCAGAGGTGCGGTCCACCGCGGCCGAACGACATGTGCTCGTTCGGCATGCGCGTGGGGTTCATCGTGTGCGGGTTCGCGAAGATCGCTTCGTCGTGGTTTCCCGAGGCGAACCACACGACGACCTTGTCGCCTTTCTTCACGTTCTTTCCGCGGAACTCGACGTCCTTCGTGGCGGTGCGACGGAAGTGGTAAACGGGGCTCGCCATCCGGAGGAACTCTTCGACCGCCCACGCAATGTCCTGCGGGTTTTCCTGCAGGTACGAGATGACCTGCGGGTGTTCGATGAGGTTGTTCATGGTGTGGGCAATCGTCTGGCGCGTCGTCTCGTGACCGGCCACGATGAGCAACAGGAAGTTGGTGTGGAAGTCGCGCTCGCTGAGTTCGAGTCCATCCATCGGAGTCTGGTTCACCATCATCGACACGAGGTCGGTTCCGCCCTTGCCGAGCCGCTCACGGCGAAGTTCATCACCATAGGCAAACACCTCGAGTGCCGCGGGCGACCGAAACGGCACGAGTCGGTACTTCTCGCTCTCGGGGTCGGTCAGCAGCATCGACGACAATTCGGGGTCGGTGTTTCCGATCATCTCGTTTCCCCAACGGATGATCTTGTCGATGTCGCTGTCGGGCACATCAAGGAGACGCGAGAGGACCCGAATCGGGAAGTCGGCGGCGACGTCCTGCAGGAAGTCGAACTCCCCTTTGGCGAAGGCCTGGTCGAGCGTGGTTGCGGTGAGCCCGCGCAGGAACGATTCGTACTTGGCGACGTTTTGCGGGGTGAACTGTCCCTGAAGCAATCGGCGCAGAGCGCGGTGACGAACGCCGTCGGTGTCGATGAGCGAGCGACGCGCTTCTTCCTGGTCCGGCTCGAGCTCTTCGAGGTTCGTGAAGTGCGAGCTCGTAAACGTGTCCGGGTCGCGCAGCACGCTCACGATGTCGTGATACTTCATCACCGACCAGAAGCCGCTGCCGCCGTCCGTCTCCTCGGTCCAGTGGACCGGGTTTTTTTCGCGGAGTTCCGCGAACAGTTCCCACGGGGCACCTTTGTCGAAAACGTCAAGATCCGAGAGCGATTGCGTGGCCATGGAGTCTCCTCATTGAGATTGTTTGGATGCGAACAATATAAACAATAATACGCACAGATTATGCGGACACGTCAATAGGTGCGGTAAGAATAGAACAACCAGATGGTTAGGACACAAATGACTGGCAGGTACACGCTCGCTGAAACCGAGGCACGCGGTGCCAACCGCTTGAGCCACATGAGTCTCGACTTCGAAGCGATGGCCGTCACCTCGAACCTTTTCCGGGCAGCGAGCGCGGTGCGTAACCACTTCGAGCGAACGGTTCTCGCCAAGTCGGGACTGAGCTGGACCGCGTTCGTTGTTCTCTGGGTCACGTGGATTTGGGAACCGGCCGAGACTCGGGAGATCGCGGAAGAAGCGAGTATTTCCAAGGCGACCCTGACGGGAGTCCTCACGACTCTCGAAAAGATGGGTCTCGCCACGCGGTCACGCAGCGCGACGGACGGGCGTCTCGTGATCGTGACCGTCCAACCCGCGGGCCACAAGCTGATGGAGACCTTGTTCCCCGAGTTCAATCGCCACGAAGTCGACGTCGTCTCGGACATCAAGGGTGATGATCGCCGGGCGCTCGCCGACATGCTTCGCGCCATCACCGCGAAGATCGAAGGCTGATTCGCGGGTTTAGCCTGCGACCGCTTCCCGCGCACGTGGAGGGGGGCTTGTCGAGCCGTTCCCACAATCAACTGACAATACGTGGTGCAAATGTGGCGATAAATCGTTAGTATACGAATGAATAATTCGTGCGCCACAGAATCGTTACCTTTTATCCAACACTCAACGAGGAGAAATGATGACACTCAAGATTCACGTCGATATGGACAAGTGCCAGCACTACGGTCAGTGTGTGTTCGATGCACCTGCCGTGTTCCGTCTCAATGACGACGACAAACTCGAGTACCAGTCGACGGCCGATGACAGCGAGCGCGAGAACATCCAGCTCGCGATCGACATCTGCCCGATGCAGGCAATCAGGTTCGTCGAGTAGGGCGTTTCCGCAGTCCCTCGGGGACTGCACGGGAGGAAAGTCACGTCACTAATGTGGAATGAGGGGGTTGGACATGGCACACGAATTTGATCTCGACGTCTCTTTCGACGGCGAGGAACCGGATCTGTCCACAATCCCCGCCGCGCAACTGGAGAAGGCAGTGACCGAGCTGCCGGAGGCTCTCCGGGCCGTCGCGCGCGGGTTGCTCATCGAGAAGCGGACACTGTCCGACGTTTCACAGGATTTGGGCATCCGGCAGGGCGAACTCGTCACCCGACTTCACCGCGCGAAGTTGTCCATCAGCGTGTCGCTGAGCAACGGCGGCCGCCCGCAATAACGGGCCGCTCGGTTACGGTGGAGATATGACCAACACCGTTCCTTTTCGACTGGATGGACGCGTCGCGCTGATTACGGGAGCGGGTTCCGAGACGGGGATTGGCTTTGCTACCGCCCGATTCCTCGGACGAATGGGCGCGACCGTGTTCCTCACGGGGGCCAGCGACCGGGTGCACGACCGCGCGAGCGAATTGTGCGCCGCCGGAATTGACGCCCACGCAGCTGTGGCTGACCTCACGGTCGACACCGAGGTCGACGAACTGTTCACCGCCATCCGTTCCCTCACGAATCGGCTCGACATCGTCGTCAACAATGCGGGCATGACCAGTGTCGCGAACCCCATGGAATCGTCGGGGGAATCGGGGTCGGTGTCGGACCTTTCCCGCACCGATTGGGACGCGGCCCTTGCGCGAAATGTGACCACGACGTTCCTCGTGTCGAAAGCCGCGCTTCCGGCTCTGCGCGAGAGCGGTCACGGCAGAATCATCTCGGTCGCCTCGGTCACCGGACCGTTGATGGCGATGAAAAACGATGCCGCCTATGCCGCCACCAAGGCGGGAATGGTGGGGCTCACGCGTTCAATAGCCCTCGATGAGGCCCGACACGGGATCACCTGCAACGCGGTTGCTCCCGGCTGGATCGCCACGGGGTCTCAAACCGTGGACGAGGCGAAACAGGGACACGGAGTTCCCGTTGGGCGCTCGGCCACCCCCGACGAAGTCGCCTCGTGCGTCGCGTTCCTCGCGAGCACCGAAGCGGCGTACGTCACGGGGCAGATGCTCGTCGTCGATGGGGGTAACTCCATCGCGGAGGAACGGCAGTGACCGACTCGACCGTGTTCCGTCTCGATGGTGGCTTGTCGACGGCCCTCGAGGCGAACGGGCACTCGATCGGTGGGGCGTTGTGGACAGGCGAATTGTTGTTGTCACACCCGGACGCAGTGACCGACGCTCACCGCCAATTCGTCGATGCGGGCGCCGACATCATCATCACGGGTTCGTATCAGTTGTCGTTCGAGGGCGGTCGGCGTGCGGGCTGGACCGATGACGAGACGGAACGCGCGCTGCGAAATTCGACGACCGCCGCGCGATTGGCGGCCGATGAGGGAACTCTCGTGGCGTCCAGCATCGGACCGTACGGCGCTTTCCTCAACGATGGATCCGAGTTTCGCGGGAACTACGACGTCACCGAATCGGTCCTGCGCGATTTTCACGATCGTCGACTCGATGTGCTTTTGTCGACGGAGCCCGATCTGTTCGCAGTGGAAACGATGCCCGACCTCGGCGAAGTGCGGGTCATTCTCGACTTACTGAATTCCAAGGACGCCGATGTCCCTCTCTGGGTGTCGTTCACCGTTTCGGCACCAAGCCTTGTTTCCGGCGGCGGAACTTTTGCCGACGCGTGTGCTCTCGTTGCGGAATATCCCGCCGCCATCGCGGTCGGCATCAACTGTTCGCCGCTGACGGTCATCACACCGTCACTCGAGTCGGTCGAGTCGGAACTGCCGTTTGTCGTGTATCCGAACGCGGGTCAACAGTGGGATTCTGGGTCGATGTCATGGACGGGTGAACCCGAGTTCGCGACGGCCGATCACATCGACCACTGGGTCGCGTTAGGCGCTCGGATCGTCGGGGGCTGTTGTGGTTACGGCCCTGCCGTTTACGATAAGAACAAACGACAGGGAGCGACCGGTGAACACTAGGAATCGTGCCATCACGATGGTGATTGGTTTCGCTCTCGTGCTCGGGGTGTCTATCAGCCCCACGTCCGTTTCCGCCGAAGTCGCGATGACGTCACTGGGCGACTATGTGGCCGAGCGCTCAGGATTGGCGCGAGCCGGATGGGACCCGTCAACGGGTGTTTCGAAGAAGGCGTGGGCGTCGGCGCTCGCTGACGAGTCTGTCAAGGTTGGCAAATCCGGGCGGGCCTTTGTGGTCGAACCGCTGTTGACTGAGGCGGACATGCTCGCAGCCACAGAGCGCGCCGTCCCGGTCCACACGAGCATTTCGCTGGCCAACGCGTTCTCTCTTAATAGCCGACCGGGCTCGGACCACACAATTTTTCTCGACCTGAACGGTCACGATGTGAGTGGCAGCCAGTGGGATGACAATCTTATTTTCGGAAGTTCGGGCGCCAGCCGAAAAATACCTGGCTACAACATCCAAGGGGAGAGCAACAATTATTCGACGCTCGAACGCCAGAGGATTGTCGATATGTGGTCTTCGGTTGCCGAGGATTTCGCGATGTTCGACGTCAATGTGACCACACAAACGCCGAGTGACTCCGCTCTCGATCGGACCGGCGCCGGTGATTCGCAGTTCGGAGTTCGCGTGGTGGTTTCCAACAATTCCAACAAGGTTGCGCAGGGGTGCGGATGTGGCGGCGTTGCCTTTGTCGGGGTTTTCAACCATTACGCGGGAAAGGGCGGGGATTGGAGCCCGCACTCAGACTATTCGCCTGCGTTTGCGTTCAGCCAGTCGTGGATGAGCGGAAAGACGCTCTCTGACATTGTGAGCCACGAGGCGGGACACACTCTCGGGCTTTCACACGACGGAGGCGAGAATGTGCCGGGCGATGGCGTCGAAGAGTATTTCTCGGGACAAACAGGTTGGGCACCAATCATGGGTGCGGGGTATTCCGAACCGCTTGTTCAATGGTCCGACGGAACGTACACGACGGCCAACAACCAAGAGGACGATCTCGCGGTGATGGAAACGTTCGGGGTGGACCTGCTCGCGGACGATCACGGCGACGCGTCGATTGCTGCGACACCTTTGGCGTTGAACGTCGCGGAAACCGGCGTGATTACCACTCCGACGGACGTCGATTCATTCAGTTTTGTCCCGTTGACGAACACGGTGACGGTGTCGGTGGCATTACCGTCGCGCAGCCCGAATGTGGACGTCAGTCTTGTCGTAACGGATTCACTCGGCAACACCATCGCCACGGTCAACCCAGACTTTTCGCCCCTATCGGCCGTTGAGGCTTCGGGGCTTAGCGCGTCTTCCGTCGTGACTGTCGTTTCCGGGCCGACCTACTACGCGACAATCGATGGAGTCGGATTTGGGCCTGGCACCACGACGGGCTACTCCGATTACGGGAGCATCGGCGACTACCAAATTACGGTCCTCGGGGAAGCGATTTCGCCCACCGCGACACCCACCATCTCGGGTCGCGCCAAGGTGGGTCGCTGGCTGACGGCGACGATCGGAGTGTGGATGTCGGGCACGACACTGACGCAGCAATGGCTTCGAAACGGTAAGAATATTTCGGGGGCGACCGCCACTACCTACAAACTGAAATCCGCCGATCGAGGAAAACGCATTTCGGTTCGTGTCAACGCCACGAAACTCGGTTACTCACCGGCGACCGCGACCAGCCTCAAGACATCCAGGGTACGCGGATAGGCGAAAACTCGTCGAGAGGATCTGTGCCGTCGTCGAGGGTTGTTGTGCTCGGGCTGGTTGACGGGAAATCTCCTCTAGGTGAAAGATTTCGCTCGGGGTAGTGTCGTTCTAACAGAACTTATTTTTTCAATCGCAAAGGGCAAATCTCGTGGGAAATGTGCGTCGAAAATTAGTGGTCACGAGCGCTGTTTTTGCCCTCGGGGTGACAGTTCTTGCCCCTAACGTGTTGGCCACGTCGGTCGAGCCAGATAGTCGCGCGGCGTTTTTTGACCGGTATCTGTCACTGGCCGAGTACGCGAGCAAGGGCGGGCGCGACCCCGATGACTGGATCCCGAGCACACGAATTGCCCGCAAGTCCTGGGATTCAGCGGTCGCCGACGAATCGGTTCGAGTCGATCGATCCGGCAGAGTGCTCGTTATCGAGCCGCTGCACAGTGAATTTGAAACGGATCACACCGAGTCTGTGCCTGATGCCGGATCACCCCAGTCGGCAACGCCGGTCGCCGACATCCCTCTCTCGGAGGTATTCGAACTTCACAGTCTGCCGGGGGCAAACCGGACCATTTACCTTGACTTCACCGGCCATTCGTTGGTGGGCACTGCGTGGCAGGGCAGTTACACCGACGCCCAGATGCTCATGCCGCCTTACAGCGCTGACGGCGACTCGGCTAACTTCTCCAACACGGAACTTCAGAACATCATCGATACCTGGTCTGCGGTGGCCGAAGACTATGCGCCTTTCGCGGTCAACGTGACCACAGAGGAACCGGCCCAATCGGCGATCGATCGATCCGGCTCAAGCGACCAGATTTACGGAGCGCGGGCTGTGATTACTGACTCGGCAAACACAATCGCGGCGGGCTGTGGCTGCGGAGGGATCGCTTACGTGGGCGTGTTCAACGGCCCCGGGTATAACACTTATTACGGCCCCTCCTTATCGTTCAGCCAGTCGTGGATGGGCGGAAAGACTCTGTCCGACATCGTGAGTCACGAGGTCGGGCACAACGTGGGGCTCAGTCACGACGGAACGGCAAGCGCCGGGTATTACGTGGGTCGGGACGGTTGGGCGCCCATCATGGGAGTTGGCTATTACCAGCCCCTGGCCCAGTTTTCCGACGGTACGTATACCGGGGGTAACCAACCCGAGAATGATTTTGATGTTGCGACCGCGACGGGGTTGCCGATTCGCGCAGACGATCACGGCGATTCTCGCGCTACGGCGACCTCTTTGACTCTCGGGATCGAGGACGAGGGAATTATCGCGACACGGACGGACGTCGATTACTTTGCTTTTACGGCGACCCGCCCATCACACGACATCACGGTGACACTCCCGGCGTTCAGCGCAAACCTCGACGTACAACTGAAATTGTTCGACGCGTCCGGGGTGCTCGCGTCGACTACGAACCCCGACCTGGTTCGTTTAAACGACTATGTAGCAACGGGACTCGACGCGTCTGTGACGGCAACGACCACACCTGGCGAAATTTATTACCTCGAGATTGACGGGGTTGGCTATGGTTCGGGGGCCGAGACCGGCTATTCCGATTACGGAAGCCTTGGCGATTATCGAGTTATTGTGCCTTTGCTCACTCCAACGCCGGGCACGTCATCAATTTCGGGCACTGGCGTTTTTGGCACAAGTTTGACGGGTTCGACCGGGTCTTGGGCAGCGGAAACGTCGCTCAGTTCCGAGTGGTACCGCGACGGTTCGGCGACGGGGGACACTGATTCGACCTACGACATCGTGGCAAGCGACGTTGGTAAGTCCATTACCTATCGCACCACAGGAACTAAGACCGATTATTACCCCGCGGTCGCCACCAGCAGCGGGGTTTTGGTGACAGCCGCAACACTCCCGTCGACGGGTACTCCTGAGATTTCGGGTACGGGCGCGGTTGGAACGACGCTCACGGGATCCACCGGGACCTGGCCGGAAGGCGTAACCTTCACGACCCAGTGG
>CAMDKN010000034.1 GCA_945901035.1 Gulosibacter massiliensis
GCTCGATAGATCGCCTGAACGGCGACTTCGCGCATTTCGCCCGTGCCGCGAACCCCGCCCGCGCCGTCGGGTTCGGTCCGTTCGTAGCGGAACGCACTCACCGCCCCGCCTGTGCCGACGACCTCGATGGGGTTGGCAAAAAAGTGCAGGTGCAAGCGGCGGCTGGCCGTTCCGACCTCGGCCTCGCGCCACGTCCGGAAAATCTTGTCGATGACAAAAATCTGTTTGTTCGACTCGATAGCCGATTTCGACGCGTCGTCGTAATGGAAGTCTTCATCGTGAACGATCATGTCCACGTCATCGAGTTCACCGAGCTCGCGCAATTCCAGCGGCGTGAATTTGACCTGCATCGGGCCGCGTCGCCCGAACACATGAACGTCGGTGACGGGACTCTGTTTGAGTCGGTTGTAAACGTTGTCGGGGATTTCGGTCGGCAACAGGTCATCAGCGTGTTTCGCGAGCATCCGCGCGACATCCAGGGCCACATTCCCGTTCCCGATGACCGCAACTTCTTTCGCGTTGAGCGGCCAATCGCGCGGAACGTCGGGGTGCCCGTCGTACCACGACACAAATTCGGCCGCACCATACGATCCGGCGAGTTCGATGCCGGGAATGTTCAAATCAGCGTCACGGATTGCACCGGTCGAAAAAATCACCGCGTGATAGTGCCGCTTGAGGTCAGCGAGAGTGATGTCGGTTCCGAAATTGACATTTCCGAAAATGCGAATGCCGCCCGAGTCGAGCACATCGCGAAGAGCGTTGATGATGCCTTTGATTCGAGGGTGGTCCGGCGCGACACCGTATCGGACGAGCCCGTAGGGTGCGGGGAGCCGATCGAACAGGTCGATCGACACATCGAACGCCCGATCATGTTTCTGGAGAATATCGGCGGCATAAATCCCCGCTGGCCCAGCACCAACGATGGCAAGTCGAAGTTTCATATCGTCCTATTGTGTACGGTCAATGACGCGCGAGGCGAATCGCACGAGGGCCTGTTTGGGAAGTCCATCCGGGAGAATGCCGAGTGCATCGACCGCTTCGGTCGCCCAGCGACGGGCTCTCGCGACGGTTTCCACCGTGTGGCGGCTGGCTCGGAGTTCGTCAATGAGTTCGGCGAACGTGGAATCGTCGGCCGCGGCGATTGCCGCGTCAATTCGCGTGACAAGGGACACGGATTCGCCGTCATCAGCGGCGCGCGCCAAAAGGATGGGTAGCGTAGCGACACCGTTGCGCACATCGTTGCCTTTTTCTTTACCGGTTTCACCACCGTCGAGGTCGAGCACGTCGTCGATGATTTGAAAGGCGACACCGATTTTTTCGCCATATTCCCGGAGCGGTCCGAAAAACTCGCGCGGTGCGCCGGACGTCATCAGACCGACCACGGCGCTCGAGGCAATCAGTGAGCCCGTCTTGTCGGCGAGTACCTGAAGATAGTGGGCAACCGCGTCCGCACCGTTTTGAGGTCCGGTCGTTTCGTGCAACTGACCAAGACCCAAACGTTCAAAGGTCGCTGCGTGTAGACGAACCATGTCGTCGCCGAGGGTCGACGCGAGCGAACTGGCGCGCGCGAGTAGCAGGTCTCCCGTGATGATCGCCACCGAGTTGGACCACACCGTGTGGGTGGTGGGCACGCCTCGGCGAAGGTCCGCATCATCCATGACGTCGTCGTGATAGAGCGTGGCGAGGTGAATCAGTTCGACAACCTGGGCACCCATGATGATGTCCTCGTGGGTCGGGTCACCGTATTCGGCGGCGATGAGGGCCAGCAGCGGTCGAACCCGTTTTCCTCCCGCTTCGAACAGATACCGAGCGATGGTGTCCGTGTGTGCGTCGCCGAAGTGCAGGTTTGACTCGAGCGATTCTTCCATCCGCGTGACGCCGGCATTGAGCCGCGCGACGAGCTCACGTTCCTCCGGCGTTGACAACAGCGCGTCGGCGAGCCCGAAGTTAGAACTGATCGATTTCTTGTGGGTCATCGCTCTGCGCTCTTGGGGGTGGTTCCACGGTGAAGTGCGACGACTCCGCCGGTGAGGTTGCGGTAGCCGACGCCGGTGAATCCCGCATCGCGCAGCCAACCCGCGAGAACGCCCTGCGCTGGCCAGTCTCGAATAGAGTCCATGAGATAGGTGTACGCCGAGGGGTTGGTGCTCGCGAGTTCCGCAATGCGGGGCATGACTTTCGCGAGATAGAAGTCATACGCGCGCCGGACGAACAGGCTTGGCGGCGTCGTAAATTCGCAAATGACCAGTCGGCCGCCCGGCACCAGCACCCGTCGCATTTCGGCGAGCGCCGCGTGAGGATCGTTGACGTTTCTCAGACCGAACGAGATGGTGACCGCCTCGAAACTCGCATCGTCAAACGGAAGTGCCGTCGCGTCGCCCTCGACGAAGTCGATTTCGGGGTGCCGCTGACGCCCGACCGCGACCATGCCCGCCGAGAAATCCAGTGCCGTGACCCGAGCACCCGTCCGAGCGATCGCGACGCTCGAGGTTCCGGTTCCCGCAGCGATGTCGAGAACCCGGTCTCCGGGGGAGATTCCCAGAGCGCGAACGGTCGCGATTCGCCACAGCGCACTGGTTCCCATCGAGAGGATGGCGTTGGTTCGGTCGTAGCCCGGGGCCACGTCGTCGAACATCGCTGCAACCTCATCGGGGTCCTTGCCCAGGTCAGCACTCGTCACGATTACCAACTCTACCCGTGCGTGAGTAGCCTTAACCCGTGATCGCCGCGAACCCCCTCACCGTCTCGCGCGATGTGTCGCCGCTCGCCCGATTTGGCCCGGTAATCGAGTACGCGAGTGCTTCGCGGCCGCTGTATTTCCGCACGGGCGACCGCGAAATCGTGGGTATCGGAGAGCACGTACGGTGGTCCGCGAGCGGTCCCCACCGCTTCGCGGAACTCGGGGCACGGTTATCCGAAGCGCTGTCGACCGTTCAACCCGCTTTTCGCCCGTACATTCACGCCATCGGAAGTGGTTCGTTCGACCCGAACGGCGAGGCGTTCCTCGTTGTCCCGCGCGTGACAGTCGTGCGGCGAGGTCGCGACGTGACCACCATCACGATTAGTGACGACCTCGCATCGACCGACGCACCGCGTCGCTCGGTCGGCTCGGCACCGATTGTCGACTGGCCCCACATCGACTCGATCTATCGGGATCGGGTTCGGGCGGCCCTCGGTCGCCTCGACGCGGGTTTCGGCAAAGTTGTTGTGGCCAGGGCGATCACCGGTCACGTGGTCACCCCCGGTGACGAACGCGCGCCGCTCATCACGTTGGCCGAGGAATACCCCGACTGTCACATCTTTGCGGTCGATGGTCTGTGGGGGGCGTCCCCCGAAACCCTGGTCGGGGTGCGCGACCGTCGCGTCCACACCCGCGTCCTCGCCGGGAGCGCGGCGCGCGGGGTCGATCCCGTGGCGGACGCCGCCGCCGCCCGTGCACTCGCGGACAGCGTGAAGGACCGGGACGAACACGAATTCGCAATGCAGTCCGTGCTCACCGCACTGGCGCCGCACTGTCGTTCGATTGTCGGAGCATCGACACCGTTCACCCTGAAACTGTCGAACGTGTGGCATCTCGCGAGCGACATCGAGGGCGTCCTGAAGTCTCGCGAATCGGTCCTCGGCATCATCGATTCCCTCCATCCCACCGCTGCGGTCGCGGGCGTCCCCACGGATCGCGCCTTAGCCACCATCGCCGACGTCGAAGCAATCCCGCGCGAACGCTACGCCGGTCCCGTCGGATGGGTCGACGGTTCGGGTAACGGTGAGTGGGCGATTGCGCTCCGCTGCGCCCAGTGGCACGATGCCGAAATCATCGCTCACGCCGGTGCGGGCATCATCGCGAGCTCGGATCCCGAATCGGAATACGCCGAGACGGAATTGAAATTCCGCCCGATTCGCGAAGCCCTGTCGCGCTAGCCGTTTCGCAGAACGACCTCGACGAGGATCGGCTCGGCGGTTTCGGTCAACGCCGCCGTCAACTGCCCGCGGGTTTCAACTCGGCGATACGGAATCCCGTACGCTGCGGCGAGCCCGTCGAAGTTGACGTTCTGGGGGGTCAACACAACCGCCTCGAAGTGTTGGGGGTTCGCGGTCGCCGCGACTTCGAGCCCCTCAAAAATCCGACCACCGTTGTTGTTGCCGACGATGATTTGAATCGGTCCGGTCAGCAGCGCGAGAGAGGTTGCGTCGTAGGCCGCGGCGAGATCGCCGATCACCAGTCGGGTAACCCCCGTTGCGGTACCGGGCTGTCGGGAGGCTACGGCGATCCCCTGCGCGGTCGCGATGTTTCCGTCAATACCGGCCAGTCCGCGGTTGGAATGCACCCGAATCGGCTTGCCGGGAACGATGGAATCCGCGACACGGATGAGGCTGGACGCACCAAAGACGAGACGGTCGTGCGGCCAGGTTGCGTCCCACACCGAGCGCACGAGCATCTCGCTCGTCACCGGTTCTCGTTGGATTTCCATTTCGCGGCGGGCGAAATCGGACCGGGAGGCGTGATCGTCAACCAGGCTTCCCGCCACGTCGGCGGCCGGTTCCGACGCACGGTCGTCGAGCGCCATGCGTGACCTGCGCGCCCACGGGATTGCCCATTCGCGTGAGACCGCGTCGCCGTCGCCCGTCACGACCAGGTCATCGACGAGTCGGGTGTGGTCGGTGGGACGGTACGGGACGCCTTCTCCGACGTGGACGACGATCACGTCGACACCCGTGCGCGTGCACAGCGGGTCGATGACCCGTGCGAGTGTCGGGCGACCCACCACAACAACCGTCGTCACCGTGTCGACGAACTCGGGGTTGACCGCGACCGTTCGGTAGTCCGTCACGAGGTGCGGTCCGAAATGGGCGCCGCTCGCCACCTCGGCAAACAGCGGGGCCCCGAGCGCACGCGCCCATTCTTCGGCCCGCGTGCCCGCACCCAACCCCGCAACGACCACGACCCCTACCGCTGCCGAGACGTCGGCAATGACGCTCTCACGCACGATCACGGGCAATTCGCCGGGGACGACGGTGTCCAGGACGTTACTCGGAGCATTGGACGAGAGCGGTTCGACGAACTGCGGATTGACGTGAACGGGACCGCGGTCACGAAGCGCGGTCGTGAGAGCGTCGAGTGCGACGGCGGACCCGCTTCGCTCGGCGTCCGTTGGCGTGGCCGCGGGCGGCACATCAAAGGTTCCCTTCACCGAGACGGAAAACATACCGACGTGAAAAGTCGTTTGGCCGACTCCTCGCCCGCGCATCGATTCGGGGCGGTCCGCGGTGACGAGCAACAACGGAGTTCCCTGATGGAACGCCTCCACCACCGCGGGGTGAAGATTCGCGACGCTGCTGCCCGAGGTCGTCACGACCACCGCGGGACGACCCGACTCAATCGACATCCCGAGTGCGAGGAATCCCGCCGCGCGCTCGTCGAGCACGACGTGCAGAGTCAACAGTTCTCGGTCGGCGAATTCCGCTGCGAGCAGCGCAAGCGACTGTGAACGGGAACCCGGACAGACGACGATGTCGGTGACCCCGTTTTCCACGAGAGTTCGAAGGAACGCGAATGACCACCCCGTCGCATTCGATTCGACGTCGGTCACGCCGTGTCCTTGGGCGGAACGTCCCCTTCGTCATCGAGCCGCTTGAGTTCTTCTTCGAGGCGTGCAATCCGGTCGTCAACCGATTCCGTGGAAAACGGTCCGGTGGTTGTCCCGCGGTCAACGACATCCGCGGGGGGAGACGGAGGGGTGGCGTTTCGACGGGTTTTCCCCGTTAGGAACCACAACAGCGCACCGACCAACGGGAACAACACGATCACGATGAACCAGACGGGCTTCGGAATCTTTCGAACCCGAGATTTCGGGGTGATGGCCACATCGACGATGGCGTAGATCATGATGGCGGCAAGGGCAAATGACCCGATGAGAAGCACGCGAGCGATCATCTTTCCATTCTAGGTGTGCTCGGTTGGCGCTTACGATAGAGGCATGAACCCGTGGATTCAGTACACCCTCGCTCGGTTGGGGCTGTTCCTCGTCCCGCTCGTCATCATGGTCGCGATCGGTGTCGGCTGGTTGTGGAGTTCCATCTTCGCAACCCTCATCGCTCTGTCCCTTTCCGTTCTGTTTCTGCACCCGCTCCGCGCGCGACTGTCAACGGAAATCGTCAAGCGAGTTGAGAAACCCACTCACGACATCGACTCGGACATCGAGGATTCACAGATCGATTCGGCGAAGGGCTAGGCGAGGAATCCGCGCAACAACGCGGCGGACCCTTCGAGATGGTCGCGCATGGCCGCTTCGGCATCGTCCGGTCGTCCCGTCAAAATCGCCATCACGATTGTCTCGTGTTGCTCGTTCGAGTGCGCAATGTTGCGCGGCAACAGCGGAATTTCATCCAAGAGTTCGTTGATTCGCACGCGCGACTGCGCCACCTGGTGCACGAGCGCGTTGGACCCCGTCATTTCGGCAATCATGAGGTGCAGTCGGGAATCCAGGCGACGGTAATCCTCCACGGACGCGGTGGTGGTTTCCTGATGAACCGACCACAGCCGATCCCGAAGCTCTCCGGTGAGGTCGCTGAGCGCAGCTTGAAACGCAGCGCCCGGCTCCAACACGGCCCGCAACACCAACACGTCGTGGATGTCCGTCCGCGTAAACCGGCGGCGTTCGAGAACGTCTCCGTCTCGGCCGATCACGATGGGTCCAGCGGGCACGACGTCCGCGACGAACGTGCCACCATACCGACCGCGACGAATCGCCAAGTATCCCGCCTCGGACAACGACGCGATGGCGTCGCGCACGGTGTCCCGTGAAATCTCGAGCATCGTCGCGAGTTCCCGTTCGGGCGGAAGCTGTTCGCCCGAGTGGATGAGCCCCAACCGAATGGTCTGCAGGATTCGTTCGACCGTCTCTTCGAAGGTGTTTCCACCGCGAATCGGCTTCAGGAGCAGCGATCGGTCGAACGTGACCGCCGCCCCAAAAGGCTCATTCTCCGAGAGGTCGGAATCCATGGTGGTTAGACCGGAGTGACGTAGGCGCCCGAGATGCCGCCGTCGACCAAGAAGGTCGAGCCGGTGATGAACGACGCGTCGTCACTCGCGAGGAAGGCCACTGCGGCGGCCAGTTCCTCGGGCCGAGCGAATCGTCCGATGGGGATGTGGACGAGTCGGCGCTGAGCCCGCTCGGGGTCCTTGGCGAACAGTTCCTGCAACAACGGCGTGTTGACCGGTCCCGGGCAGAGCGCGTTGACGCGAATTCCCTGGCGCGCGAACTGGACGCCCAGTTCGCGGCTCATCGCGAGAACCCCGCCCTTGCTCGCGGTGTACGAGATCTGGCTCGTCGCCGAACCCAACACCGCGACGAAGGACGCCGTGTTGATGATCGAGCCACTGCCCTGTTTGGTCATGTGCCGAAGGACCGCGCGGCAGCACAGGTACACGCTCTTGAGGTTGACGTCCTGAACTTTCTGCCAGGCGGGCAACTCGGTGGTCTCGATCGAATCGTCGTCGGGCGGCGAGATGCCGGCGTTGTTGAAGGCGATGTCGACGCGTCCGTGCAGGCGAACCGTCTCGTCAAACAGGTGGTTGACCTGGTCCTCGTCCGCCACGTTCACCTGGATGAACGTGCCCTCGAGTTCCTCGGCTGCCGCTGTACCCGATTTCGGGTCCATGTCGCCGATGACGATGATTGCACCTTCGGCACGCATGCGCTTAGCGGTCGCGAGACCGATTCCGCTCGCACCGCCGGTGATCACCGCGACTTTGCCTTTGAGGCGTTGGGTCAGATCGATTTTTTCAATGGACATTGTTGGTTCCTTTCTGGGACTAGTCCGCGGGGATGAAGACGTTTTTTTCTTCGGTGAAGTGAAGCGGTGCGTCGGGGCCGAGTTCCCGACCGAGTCCAGATTGCTTGAACCCTCCAAACGGGGTGTTGTAGCGAACCGAGGAGTGCGAGTTGACCGACAGGTTTCCGCTCTCGACCGCACGGGACACGCGGATGGCGCGCCCCACGTCCCGAGTCCAAATCGAACCCGAGAGCCCGAATTCGGTGGCGTTCGCAATCTCGATCGCATCCGACTCGTTCTCAAAGGCGTGAACCGTGACAATCGGTCCGAAAATCTCGTCCGTCATGCAGGGGTCCTTCAGCCCGCGTGACAGCGCGACCGTCGGAGCGAACCAGTTCCCGGGACCCTCCGGCGCGCTTCCCCGGAAGGCGATGTCCGCCTTGTCGAGGTAGGCGCTGACTGACTCGAGGTGTTTCGCGTGAACGAGCGGACCGACCTCCGTCGCGTCCTTCGTCGGGTCGCCCACCACGACGTTCTTCACGGCGGTTTCGAACTTCTCCATGAACTCGTCGAGTACCGACTTCTGAACCAGAATGCGGCTGCGCGCACAGCAGTCCTGTCCCGCGTTTTCAAACACCGAATAGGGCGCGGTCGCCGCGGCCTTGTCGACGTCGGCGTCGGCAAAAACGATGTTGGCGCTCTTGCCACCGAGTTCGAGCGTGACGCGCTTGATCTGGTCGGCTGCTCCGCGCATCACGGTTTTCCCCACCTCGGTCGAGCCGGTGAACACAATCTTGCGGACGTCGGGGTTGGTGATGAAACGTTCACCCACCACACTGCCCTTGCCCGCGAGAACCTGGAACAGCCCCTCGGGAAGTCCGGATTGAGCACCGAGCTCCGCGAGTCGAAGGCTCGTGAGCGGCGTCCACTCGGCGGGCTTGAGTACGACAGCGTTTCCCGCGGCGAGCGCCGGCACGAAACCCCACGACGCAATCGTCATCGGAAAGTTCCACGGAGTGATGACGCCGACCACGCCGAGCGGTTCGTTGAAGGTGATGTCGATGCCGCCGGCGACGGGAATCTGTTTTCCGAGCAAACGTTCAGGGGCCGCCGAATAGTAGTCGAGGACGTTCCGCACGTGGGTTGCCTCCCAGCGTGCCTGACCAACGGGGTGGCCCGAGTTCCGAACTTCCAGTTGGGCGAGATGCTCGATGTCCCCCTCAACAGCCCTGGCGAACGCCCGAAGTGCCTCGGCGCGTTCCGCCGGCGCAAGTGCGGCCCAGACCTTTTGCGCGACGCGCGCTCGTTCGATGGCATCGTCCGTTTGGTCAACCGACACATGATCGACCGTTTCCATGGACTCGCCGGTGGCGGGATTGATGATGGTGTAACTCACGCGTTGCTCCTTTGGGTGTGCGCTGCGGTGATGAGCGCGTCAAAAAGTCGACCGTCTTTTTCGGACGTCACTTCGGGGTGCCATTGAATGCCGACCCCGAACGGGTAATCGTCGATTTCGAGTGCCTCGACAACATCGTCCACACTGCGCGCCGAAACGGTGAGCCCCGCGCCGACCGACCCAATCGCTTGGTGGTGATAGACCATCCCCGTCACCGTCGACCCGACGATGGATTCGAGCAGTGACCCCGGACTGACCGCCATGTCCATCTCGGTGAGTTGGGCGTTGCCGCGCTGATAATCGTCGGTTCCGACAACGTCGGGCAGGTGCTGGATGAGCGTCCCACCGCGATACACGTTGAGAACCTGGGCGCCTCGGCAAATGAAGAGGACGGGGAGTTCTCGCCGGAGTGCGGCGTTGATGAGGGTGAACTCCCACTCGTCACGCCGCGTGTCCGGCTGGTCCGTGTACTCGCCGGGAACGGCGCCGTAGCGTACGGTGTCGATGTCCCGCCCGCCCGCAAAGATTAACCCGTCGACCCCATCGAGGACGCGTTCGACGATGTCCATCGAGACGGGCTGCGGGGGCAGAAGAACTGCGATTCCACCCGCGCGCGTGACGCTGTCGATGTACCCCGAGTGCAGGAACGCCGCATCGACATCCCACACCCCCGTCTTTGCTTGTTGACGGTAGGTGGTGATGCCGATGACGGGAAGGTTAGAGGCGCTCAAAACCGCGAACACGCTCCCAGTCCGTGATGGCGCTGTCGAAGGCGCGGATTTCGATGCGAGCCGCGTTGACGAGGTGCTTGACCATCTCGTCGCCAAAGATCGATCGTGCGGCGGCACTGTTCTCGAACAGGTCGGCCGCTTCGCGAAGCGTCGTTGGAACGTGCGGCTTGTCCGCTTCGTATCCGTTTCCGCGGGTCATGTCCTCGAGTTCCAACTTGTT
>CAMDKN010000035.1 GCA_945901035.1 Gulosibacter massiliensis
CGGGCCCCGGACGATACGCGGTCGGTATTGACGTGAACGCGACGCACACGAAGAGCGTGTCCTCGGGGTGGGTCACCGGAACCTGTACCGCGATTTCACTGGGTCGGACCATCTGCGTTCACGAACTCGTGATGACCAACGACGCAGGAGAACGCCTGTCCACGGTGCGAATCACGAACCTCTTGCGGGATCAATAATCACCGCACCGTTCTGTGTTGAACGCGCGTCTACGACGACGGGTTGAGCTGCTCGATCACCGCGAGTGACACTTCGGTCATCGTGAGCCGCCGATCCATGGATGCCTTTTGAATCCACCGAAATGCTTCGGGCTCGGACAACTTCATCTTCTCTTGAAGCAACCCTTTGGCGCGCTCCAGTGTTTTCCGAGTCTCAAGGCGCTCGATCGCATCACTCGCTTCCGCCTCCACCACACGCATCATCTGATGCCTCGACAGGGCGACCTCGATTTGAGGCAACAATCGCTCGGGCGTGAACGGTTTGACGACGTACGCGATCGCTCCCGCCTCGACCGCGCGCGCAACGAACTCGGGCTGCGCGAAGGCCGTCAGCATCACCACGGGAGCGAGCCGCTCCTTGTTGATCGCTTCGGCGGCGGTCAACCCGTCCATTTTCGGCATCGTGATGTCCATGACGACCAGGTCGGGAAGAAGCTCGCGGGTGAGGCTGATTGCGGTCTCGCCATCCGAGGCCTCCCCCACGACATCGAAGCCGTTTTCGCGCAACACCTCCACGATGTCCATCCGAATGAGGGCTTCGTCCTCGACGACGATCACGCGACGGGCTCCAGTTTCACTCACGGTGTCAGCCTACGGTATCGTTTTCCCTTGTAGCCGGATTGGCGGAATGGCAGACGCGGAGCACTCAAAATGCTTTGTCCGGAAGGGCGTGTGGGTTCAAATCCCACATCCGGCACACACGAAGGGCGGGGGTTTTCCCCGCCCTTCGACGTTTGTGTTGCGTCAGTCGGGACGAATGGTGTCACCGATCACGTGCACCCGCAGATCGTTTGTGGAACCGGCGATTCCGGGAGGCGAACCGGAAATCACCACGACCTTGTCGCCCTGCGACACCAGTCCAGCGCCCAAAAGCTGTTCGTCGACTTCGACAAACATCTCGTCAGTGTGTTGCACCGGGTCGACGAGGAAGGATTGGATTCCCCAGTACAGCGCCATGCGTCGCCGGATGGCCTCGTCGGTCGCGAAGGCCACCATCGGAATTCGAAACCGAAGTCGGGCCATCCGCCGAGCGGAGTCGCCAGATTCCGAAAACACGCAGACATACTTTGCCTCGACGAAGTCCGCGACCTCCGCCGCAGCGAGGGTCAACGCACCACCCTGAGTTCGGGGCTTCGTTCCGATCGGCAAAATTCGTTCGAGACCGTGTTCTTCGGTGTTGTCCACGATTTTCGCCATCGTGGCCACGGTGATGGCCGGATACGCGCCGACACTCGTCTCGCCCGACAGCATCACGGCATCGGCGCCATCGAGAATCGCATTGGCCACATCGGACGTTTCCGCGCGCGTTGGGACCGGGGAGGAAATCATGGACTCCAGCATTTGGGTCGCGACGATGACCGGTTTGGCCATCCGCCGTGCCGCTTCGACCGCCAACTTTTGCACGAGCGGAACCTGTTCGAGCGGTAATTCGACGCCGAGGTCCCCGCGGGCGACCATGATGGCGTCAAATGCTTCGACAATCTCGGCGATCGCTTCGACGGCTTGGGGCTTCTCGATTTTGGCGATAACGGGAACGCGGCGCCCCTCCTCCGTCATGATTTCGTGGACTCGCGTGATGTCGTTGGCGCTTCGCACGAAGGACAGTGCGATGTAGTCGGCGCCGATTCGAAGACCCCAACGCAGGTCGTCCTCGTCTTTCTCGCTCAGCGCTGGGACATTGACCGCGACACCGGGAAGGTTGATGCCCTTGTTGTTCGAGACAGCGCCGCCCACGACGACCTCGGTGCGCACACGAACACCGTCGGTGTCGAGAACGCGGAGGTCGATCTTGCCGTCGTCAATCAACAGCATGTCTCCGGGTGCGACATCCTGAGGCAAGCCCTTGAAAGTTGTGCTACAGATGTCCTTCGTTCCCTCGATGTCCTCGGTGGTGATGGTGAAGATGTCGCCCTTGGCAAGATCGTGGGGGCCGTCCGCGAACTTTCCGAGTCGGATCTTGGGGCCTTGGAGGTCAACCAGCACAGCGATCGGCTTACCGACATCAGCCGCTACCTTCCGCACGTGCGCGTACACCGCCTCGTGCACATCGTAAGAACCGTGACTCAGGTTGAGCCGGGCTACATCGACTCCGGCTTCGATGATGGCTCGGATCGTGTCGTACGTGTTCGTTGCCGGCCCCAGGGTGGCAACAATTTTGGCGCGTCTCATGATGTCCTTTGTCGTGGTGTGTGCGTTAGAAGTGTATCGGCGCGTCGTAGGCGGTCACGGGTGACGGAAGCGGTGTGTGCCCCCGCAGGTACTCGTCGGTGCGTGCAGCAACCGCGCGACCCTCGGCAATCGCCCACACGATCAGTGATGCTCCACGACCCGCGTCTCCGGCGACGAAAAGCCCGGGAACATTTGTGTCGTACGAACTCGCCCGTTCGAGCGTGCCGCGTTCGGAGAGCGAAACACCCAGTTGTTCCACCAGCGGCGCAGCATCTGCGCCGGCGTAACCGAGCGCCAGGAGTACGACATCGGCGGGAATAGTTCGTTCTGTTCCGGCTTTCGGGCGACGACCGCCATCGACATATTCGGTTTCTGCCACGACAAGACCGGTCACGTTGCCGTCGGCGTTTCCGACAAATTCCACCGTTGACGCGAGATAAACGCGTTCACCTCCCTCTTCGTGTGCACTCTGAACCTCGAACAGTGTCGGTGTCATCGGCCAGGGCTGTGACGGTGGCCGTTCGGTCGGCGGGGTTGCTCCGATTGCCAGAGTGGTGACACTGAGCGCTCCTTGACGCAGAGCGGTACCAAGACAATCGGCACCCGTGTCGCCTCCTCCGAGAATAATGACGTTCTTTCCGTTCGCATCAATGTGGCTGCCGGACGACTCCCCCGCCACCGCGTGATTTGCGGGAACCAGATAGTCCATCGCGTGATGGATTCCGTGAAGTTCGCGACCGGGAATCGCCAGGTCTCGTCCGATGGGTGCGCCGGTGGCCACAATGACCGCGTCGTACCGTTCAGTGAGGTCGGTCCAGCTTAAATCGACACCCACCGTGATACCGGTGCGAAAACGGGTGCCTTCCTCTTCCATCTGGGCAATCCGACGATCGATGTGATGTTTTTCCATCTTGAAATCGGGAATTCCGTAACGCAACAATCCCCCCACCCGGTCGTCGCGCTCGTATACCGCAACGGTGTGCCCGACTCGGGTTAGTTGCTGCGCTGCGGCAAGCCCAGCGGGCCCCGAGCCGACAATCGCAACAGTTTTCCCCGTGAGACGATCCGGTAACACCGCTGTGATGAAACCCTTTTCCCACGCGGTGTCGATGATGGCCAATTCGGACTGCTTGATTGTGACTGCGGGTTGATTGATCCCCAACACGCACGAGCTCTCACAGGGTGCGGGACAGAGTCGCCCGGTGAATTCGGGGAAGTTGTTAGTCGCGTGAAGGCGTTCGCTCGCTCCGCGCCAGTCGCCACGGGTAATGAGGTCGTTGAATTCCGGGATGAGGTTTCCCAGCGGACAGCCGTGGTGACAGAATGCGACTCCACAGTCCATGCAACGACTGGCCTGACGTTCAACCTGACCCGATTCTCGCTCTTCGTAAACTTCTTTCCAGTCCCGCAAACGAATCTGAACCGGTCGGCGCGTCGGTGTCTGGCGCGACGTCTCTTTCATAAAACCTCGGGGGTCAACCACCGGTCACCTCCAGAATCTCGTCCCAGACCACCGCACCATCCGGGTCCGCACCCGAATCGATCGCCCGCTGTCGAATCTCGGTGACCCTTCGGAAATCACGCGGAGTGATAGCGGTGAGTCGCCCTCTCGTCGTCTCCCAATCAGTCAACAACGCGCGGGCGTGGGCGGAGTCCGTCTCCGTGACGTGGGTGACAAGAAGGTCGTGGGCCACCGCGGCGTCTCCGTCGGACAGGGACGTCAATTCGAGTTCACCCGCGAGGAGACCCTGTTGGTTCACGAGGTCACGGTTGAGGTCGAGGACGAAAGCGTATCCGCCGCTCATTCCGGCGCCGATGTTTCGCCCGGTGGCACCGAGAATCAGAACGGCGCCCCCTGTCATGTATTCGAGTGCGTGATCGCCAACACCCTCGACCACGGCGGTCGCGCCGGAGTTTCGCACGGCGAAGCGTTCCCCAACAAGCCCCGCGATATACATCTCGCCACTTGTCGCTCCGTAGCCCACAACGTTCCCGGCGATGATGTTGAGGTGCGAGGGGAACGTCGACTCGAGCGGGTGCCGGACCGTGATCCGTCCGCCACTCAACCCCTTGCCGACATAATCATTAGCATCGCCCGTGAGCCGAAGCGTAATTCCGCGGGGGACGAAGGCGCCGAGCGACTGTCCGGCTGCTCCCTCGAGTGAAATGTCGATCGTGTTGTCCGGCAAACCGTGTTCGCCGTGCGCCTTCGTCAGTTCGTGACCGAGCATGGTCCCGATGGCACGATCGGTGTTTCGGACGGACGCAGACAAAGTAACCGGAACGCCATCGACCAGAGACGCCTGAGCGTCCTGAATAAAACCGTGATCGATGTGCGACTCCAACTGGTGGTCCTGCGCGGACACGTTGTGTCGAGGTGCGTCATCGTCAAATGTGGGTCCGCGCAGAATCGGGTCGAGGTTCAGACCTTCCGTCTTCCAGTGGCTGACCGCGCGGTCCACGTCGAGAATGTCCCGCTGACCGATTGCCTCGGCAACCGTGCGGAACCCGAGGCTGGCCAAAATCTCTCGGACCTCCTCGGCGATGTACTCGAAGAAGGTCTCGACGAATTCGGGCTTTCCGGTGAAACGCTCCCGGAGCACCGGGTTCTGCGTGGCAACCCCGACCGGACAGGTGTCGAGATGACAGACACGCATCAAAATGCAGCCGCTGACCACCATCGGGGCAGTCGCAAAACCGAATTCCTCCGCCCCGAGAAGTGCGGCGATGACGACGTCCCGGCCCGTTTTCATCTGCCCATCGACCTGCAGAACGATACGTCCGCGCATCTCGTTGAGCATCAGAGTCTGCTGCGCCTCGGCAAGGCCCAATTCCCACGGGGTTCCCGCGTGTTTGAGCGACGAGAGCGGGCTCGCGCCTGTGCCGCCGTCGTGACCGGAGATCAGAATGACGTCGGCCTTCGACTTGGCGACACCGGCCGCAACGGTACCGACACCCGACTCGGACACGAGTTTCACGTGAATGCGCGCGGCGGGGTTCGACCTCTTCAGGTCAAAAATCAATTGCTTGAGATCCTCGATCGAATAGATGTCGTGGTGTGGGGGTGGCGATATCAGCCCCACACCCGGCGTTCCCATCCGCGTCTCAGCGATCCAGGGGTAGACCTTGTTGGCGGGAAGCTGACCGCCCTCACCCGGTTTCGCGCCCTGAGCCATTTTGATTTGAATGTCATCGGCGTGGGTGAGGTACAGGCTCGTCACGCCGAAGCGTCCACTCGCCACCTGTTTGATAGCGCTCCGTCGTTCGGGGTCGAGGAGGCGTTCGACGGACTCACCGCCCTCCCCCGTATTGGATCGGGCACCGAGTCGGTTCATCGCGACCGCGAGGGTTTCGTGCATCTCGGCCGAGATTGCACCGTAGGACATTGCACCGGTCGAGAAGCGCGCAATGATGCGTGACGCCGGCTCCACTTCCTCCAACGGAATCGGTGTGCGGGTCGCAGAGAATCGGAAGAGCCCGCGCAGAGTCATCAATCGCTCTGCTTGTTCATTGACCGCGGTGGTGTATTGCCGAAACACGTCGTAGCGCTTTTCGCGAGTTGCGTGCTGGAGTTTGAAGACCGTCTCGGGGTTGAACAGGTGAGGCGGTCCGTCTCGTCGCCAGGAATACTCGCCGCCGGTTGGCAACACTTCGTGAAAAGTCCGCGCATCCCCGTAGGCACGCTCGTGTCGCAGTCGGTTCTCTTCGGCGATGATGTCCATGGAAACCCCGCCAAGGATGCTGGTGACACCGGTGAAGTACCGATCAACAAATTCTTGACTGAGCCCGACCGCTTCGAACGCTTGGGCGGCGGCGTAGGACGCGACCGTCGAAATCCCCATCTTCGACATTGTCTTGAGGACGCCCTTACCCAAACCGTAGATGATGTTGCTCACCGCTTTTTCGGGCGTCACGCCCGCCACGCGACCGGTGCGAACCAGCAACTCGGCGGTTTCCATGGCAAGGTAAGGGTTGATGGCCGAAGCGCCGAACCCAATCAACGTGGCGACGTGGTGTACCTCACGAACATCGCCGGCCTCCACGATGAGCGAGGATTGCATCCGCCGCCCCGATCGAATCAGGTGGTTATTGATCGCCGAGAGCATGAGCAGCGACGGGATGGGTGCGAGGTCTTTGTCCGAGTCACGATCACTCAACACGACGAACATCGCGCCGCCATCGAGGGCGGCATCGACCTCGAAACACATCTGTTCGATGCGACGCTCCATCGCTTGTGCTCCCGCGTCGATCGGATACAGCCCCGATACGACGTGAGTGACCGAGCGTCCGTCTTCTTCGAGGTGAATGATTTTGGCCAATTCATCGTTGTCAATCACCGGGAATGTGAGCGACACCTGTCGCGCGTGTTCCGGTGTGGCGTCGAGAAGGTTGCGCTCGGGGCCAAGACCCACGTGCAGCGACGTCACGATCTCTTCGCGAATGGAATCAAGGGGTGGGTTCGTGACCTGAGCGAACTGCTGGGTGAAGTAGTCGAACAGCAAACGAGGTCGGTCGGACAGGACCGCGACAGGGGTGTCGCTGCCCATCGCACCGAGCGGCTCGGCACCGCCCTGCGCCAGCGGTGCGATGAGAACGCGCACTTCTTCTTCGGTGTATCCGAACGTTTTC
The DNA here is from genome assembly GCA_945901035.1 of Gulosibacter massiliensis. Taxonomy (GTDB): domain Bacteria; phylum Actinomycetota; class Actinomycetes; order Actinomycetales; family Microbacteriaceae; genus MWH-TA3. The sequence goes on from CAMDKN010000035.1 coordinate 7,035, forward strand.
TGTCGTCGGTGGACCGACGGCGCCGTGTGGATGATGTGCTCGCGCCACGGGAGTTCCTCTAAGACAATCTCGTTGTCACTCGACCATTGGCCCCACGGTTCCCGTGACGCGATGTCGCTTTTGATCTCCTCGTCGTCAAGGATGCGGCCCGCTTCCGTGTCCACGAGAAGCATTCGTCCTGGTTGCAGTCGACCCTTCCGCACAATTCTGGCGGGGTCAACATCAAAAACGCCGATCTCGGACGCCAACACAACGAGTCCGTCGTCCGTCACGAGATAGCGTCCGGGGCGAAGGCCGTTGCGGTCGAGCGTCGCGCCCGCGATTGTTCCATCCGAAAACGCGAGAGCGGCAGGCCCGTCCCACGGTTCCATCATCGACGAATGGAATCGGTAAAAATCACGCCGAGTTGGGTCCATCGCGCTGTCGTTCTCCCACGCCTCGGGAACCATCATCATGATGGCGTGCGGTAGCGATCGACCGGCTAGTTCGAGCAATTCGACCACCTCGTCAAAGGACGCAGAGTCACTTCCGCCTTCCGTGACGATGGGGAAAAGGCCGCTCAGGTCGCCCAAAAGGGGTGACGCGAGCTGCGACTGTCGCGCGCGCATCCAGTTCCGATTGGCGTTGATCGTGTTGATCTCTCCGTTGTGCGCGATGTATCGGAACGGTTGTGCGAGAGAACAGGACTGGAACGTGTTGGTGGAAAAACGGGAGTGGACGAGCGCCAGTTTCGACTCCATCCGTTCGTCCGAGAGGTCGGGAAAGAACGGTTCGAGTTGGAGCGCCGTGACCATGCCCTTGTACACAACGGTCCGAGACGACAACGACGGAAAATAGGTTCCCGTTTCGCGTTCGGCTCTTTTGCGCAGTCGAAAGGTTTTGCGGTCGAGATCGATCCACGCCGCTGTACCCTCGGCATCCGTCACGACCAGTTGCTCGAATGCGGGCATCACGTCGCGCGCTAGTTCTCCGAGGTGCTCGTCGTTCGTCGGGACGGTTCTCCACCCCACCACCGCGAGCCCTTCCGATTCGGCAATCGATTCCACGTGTGCTTTCTCGGCGCGACGCTCCTCGTCGTCCCGCGGGAGGAAGGCCATCCCAACCGCGTATCGGCCGACCGGCGGAAGTTCGAACGACAGCACCGCACGAAAAAACGAATCGGGAGTCTGAATTTGGATTCCCGCGCCGTCGCCCGTTCCGGCGTCGGACCCAACCGCGCCACGATGCTCGAGGTTACGCAGACTGGACAGGGCAATGTCGATGATGTCGTGCCCCGCGCTGCCCCGCATTGTCGCGACCAAGGCAAAGCCACACGAGTCTTTTTCCCGCGCCGGGTCGTACAACCCGGACTGAGCCGGGACGGAACTGAATCGACGAAATGTGTTCACCACAATTCCATGTCCTTCCTCGCGAGGGACGACACTGGCCCATGAATGACAAACGTGACGCATTTAGCGCGAGGTGCTTGTGGCTCCTGGTCGCGGTTTAGAGGTTTCGGCTTCGACGGCGAGTTCCTCTGCGGTGTAGGTGCTGGTAGCGCCAATCTTATCGTCGGAACTGGGTCCTCGACCTGCAACGTACGCGTCGGGTTCGATTCCGGGGTGTCGGCGGGCCTGAACGTACAGGATGATCATGCCGAGCACTATCGCAGCGAACGCCGCCCAGACGTTCACGCGAATTCCGAGGAACGATTCGCTGGGGTCAAGTCGAATGGTTTCGATAGCCGCGCGACCCACGCCGTACCACAGGAGGTACACCGCAAAGGTGCGTCCCCACTGCAGCGCGAATCGTCGTCCCGCCCAGATGATGACGACAGCTCCGGCGAAATTCCAGAGCGCTTCGTACAGAAAAGTTGGGTGGAACAGAGTGTCCGGACCCAGCCCTAGCGGAAATGCCGGGTTTGTCGCATCGATTTCGAGCCCCCACGGCAGATCGGTTGGACCACCGAAGAGTTCGCGGTTGAAGTAGTTTCCGAAACGCCCGATCCCCTGGGCAACGATCAACCCCGGAGCAATCGCATCGAGCAGCGCGGTGAATCGTAAACCGCTCATGCGGCAGCCGATCCAACCGCCGACCGCGCCGAGAATGAGCGCGCCGAAAATTGCCAGCCCGCCCTCCCACACATAGAACACCGTCATGATGTCTTGTCCCGCGAAATAATCCGAGGGATGCGTGATGACGTGATAGGCGCGACCGCCAATTATGCCGAGTGGGATTGCAAACAGAGAGATGTCCAAAATGAGCCACGACTCCACCCCGCGCGCAACGAGACGACGATTGGTGATGATGAGACCGAGGACAATTCCGAGCAAAATGCAGAGGGCATAGGCGTGAATAGTCAGATCGAAGGTTGCCCAGTCAGCGCCGAGACCGCGGAGCCACTCTCCGATTCGGAACGCTTGCCACTCAGTGGGAGGTGACGGGATGCTTGCGAGGTTCACGAGTTTCCTTTCATCGAATCTCAGCCTATTCGGCTCGAGCGCCGAGCCCCGACGCGAGTTCACGCGTCGCGGCAGTCAGTCCGTCGGTTCCACCGTTGGCCAACGCGGAAACAAGGTGAGATCCGACGATCGCGCCCTCAGCGTAGTGAGTCACCGCGGTGACCTGTGCTCCAGTGGAAATTCCAACCCCGACACACACCCGCGGCGCACCGACGGCCTTGAGCCGTTCAACCAGAATTCGGGCAGCCTGATCGACATCGGCCCGGGCGCCGGTGATGCCCATTGTTGATACGGCGTAGACGAAACCGCGGGAGTGGGAGACCGCGGCGGCTAATCGTTCGGTGGAGGATGACGGTGCCGCCAGAAAAACGCGGTCGAGCTGATGTGCGTCGGACGCGACGATCCATTCCGCCGCCTCGTCCGGAATGAGGTCGGGGGTGATGAGCCCCGCCCCACCGGCTGCCTTGAGGTCG
>CAMDKN010000036.1 GCA_945901035.1 Gulosibacter massiliensis
CGGCCCACCCTACACAAGCGACACCCTGCGTGACCTGAAGATTCACTACCCCGACTCTGATTTCTATTTCATTTCCGGAGCCGACGCCATCGCACAAATCCTCGAATGGAAAGATATCGAGGCCGCGTGGGACGTCGCTCACTTCGTCGCGGTCACTCGCCCCGGTCACGCCCTGTCCCTGTCCGGACTGCCGTCCGAGCACGTGAGCCAACTGGAAATCCCCGCTCTGGCTATTTCCTCGACCGATTGCCGAGCACGAGTGCGTTCGGGCTCCCCGGTCTGGTACCTCGTTCCCGACGGTGTCGTTCAGTACATCGCAAAACACGGGTTGTATCGTGGGAAGTCATGACGGACCTCTCCACACCGCTCCCAAGTCGCCGTGCGCAACGCCACGCGCGGGAAACGTTGGCGCCAGCAGGAGGAACCGAGTTGCCGTCGCGTCGAGCCCTGCGCCAGGCCCAGGGTCCCCTTGCGCCCACACTGTCGCCCGCGCTCGACCCGGGTCGGGATCTCGACCACTGGGTCGTTCCGTCATCCAGCGTCGGTCAGTCGAACGCGGCTGCAGCGACGCTACACGTCGAACAGTTCCCTTCGGGCGAAATTGCCGGTCCCATTGGCCACACGGGTGAAATTATCCTGACCGGACCGATTCGAGTCTCCAACGAACCGAGCGTCGCCCGCCCCATCCTGGCATTCGACGCCAGCGTCGACCTGGAATCGCCGGGGATTCCTCGTCGCGCAACCGAGGCTCTGTCCATCATCGGTCGCGCCGGCCCGATGGATGGCAAAACAAAAATTCCGAGTTCCAACAGGGGCATCTCGGCGGGATTTGCAACCTTTTTCGGGTTGCTCGTCGTCACCCTCATCGGTCTCGCCATGTTAACCGATCTCATCTAAAGGAAAATCGTGCCCGCAACACAAACCGCCATCAACAATGTCGCCACCGTGGCCGCTGCCGCCGAGTCGAAACAGGGCGAGGACATCGTTGCGCTCGATGTGAGTGGACCGATTGCGATCGTCGACGCGTTCGTCATCGTCACTGGTCGAAACGAGCGCAACGTTCAGGCGATAGCCGATGAAATCGAAGACCAGATGTTGGCGAACGGAAACAAGACGCTCCGACGGGAAGGACGCGACCTGGCTCGTTGGATCCTGCTCGATTTCGGTGATGTCGTTGCCCACGTTTTTCACGCGGATGAGCGGATGTTCTACGGCTTGGAACGGCTATGGCACGACTGTCCCGTGATTCCGGTCACGGTCGGCGCGCGCTGACGCACCCTGCCCAATTTGGGAGAAATCTCGCGGGTACAGTAACCTGATGAAGTTGCCCGTTCGGCGACACGAGGGCCTGTGGCGCAGCTGGTAGCGCACCTGCATGGCATGCAGGGGGTCAGGGGTTCGAATCCCCTCAGGTCCACTCTCAATGCTTCGCAAAAAACACTAATATTAGATGTATTAGAACGGCGCGAAGGAGCCACGATGTCGACCTTTTCCACCGCAGAATCCGTAATGGGATTCGACGCACTGTTCACCGCCGACGAACTCGCGTGGCGGGATTCGGCTCGAAAGTTCTCGCTCGAGCGCATTCAGCCGGGAATCGACGAAGACTTCGAGATACAGCGGCTTCGCACCGAACTGATCGCCGAGATGGGCGACCTCGGAATGTTGGGGATGCACATCGACGGCTATGGCTGCGCGGGGGCCTCGGCGGTGTCGTACGGTCTCGTCTGTTACGAACTCGAAGCCGTCGACACCTCGTGGCGAACACACATCAGCGTGCTCGGATCGCTCGCGATGACGGCTATCGCCAAGTTCGGTTCGGAAGAACAAAAACAGGAATTCTTGCCCCCGATGGCGCGCGGCGGGAAGATCGGGTGTTTTGGGCTCACCGAACCCCACGGCGGGTCGGACCCGGGCAACATGATGACCACAGCGGTCAAAGAAGGTGACCACTGGGTCATCAATGGCGCCAAGCGCTGGATTGGCATCGCGAACATCGCCGACTACGCCATCATCTGGGCGGACACCGAAGACGGCATTCGCGGTTTCATCGTCCCGACCAACACTCCCGGCTTCACCGCGACGCCGATTTCGAACAAGTTGTCGATGCGCGCGTCGATTCAATGTGACATCGACCTCGAGAACGTTCGTGTTCCCGAGTCACTCCGCCTTCCCGATGCCAAGGGGCTCGGCGCACCGTTCTCGTGCCTCAACGAGGCACGTTACGGAATCATCTGGGGAGTCATGGGCGCCGCCCGGGCGTCAATCGACATCGCGGTGACGTTCTCGAAAGAGCGAATCTTGTTCGGCAAGCCTCTTGCCGCGACGCAAATCACGCAGACCAAGCTCGCCGATTGCTTCCTCGAATTCGAAAAGGGAGTGCTGCTCTCCCACCACATCGGCAAACTCAAGGATTCGGGCACACTGACCCACGACCAGATTTCGGTCGGCAAACTCAACAACGTTCGCGAAGCGGTCGGAATCGTCTCGACGGTTCGCTCGATTCTCGGCGGGGACGGGGTTACGGCGGACTACCCAATCATGCGCCACATGATGAACCTCGAGTCGGTTCGCACCTACGAGGGCACCGACGAGGTTCACGCTCTCGTTGTCGGTCGTGCGCTCACCGGCGAAGAAGCCTTCCGCTAATCCCACTGAGCGGCTGCACAGGTTATCCTTTCCCCATGAGGAGAATATCTAAGGCACTTGTCGCTGCTCTGATTGGCGCTCTACTCGCGTCGGTGACTCCCGCAACGGCGGCGACGGTCAGCATCACTCCGACGAGCCAGATTACGTTCGATAACATCCTCGCGGACGCCATGCGCTTTGACGCGCTGGGTCGCGCCTGGATTTGGAACTACGGTTACTTCCCAGGGGACGCCTCGGCGACGCCCCGACTTGCAATCTTTGAGAAGGTGTCGGGCGCATGGGCGAGAGTCCAGACGGTCAAAGCCAAGAAACGAACGGTAATGGCGGTGCGATTCGACACCAACGGTCAACCCATCGCAACGGTAAGTAGAAAGAACGAAGTTGTCACATGGAGGGTGGGCGATTCGGGCGCGGTTGGAAAGTCGAAACACATCGCACTCCGAGGGCGCGGGGTTCCTCTTGATGCTTTTCCCACCTCATCAGGGAGCCTCTTCGTCCTCTACCGTGATCGGATCGTTGAATTCGACCTGCCGCTTCGCCGAAAGGAGAAGCCGGTTCGCACGATAGTCACCGAGACCCGAGCGCCTGGCCAGTTGGTTGCCCTCTCCGACGGAACCATTTTCGTCATGCAAGGGGATAGCTATAACACCCCCATTGACGTTTTCGGATCCAACCAGTCGGGAGCTATAGAACCTGTGCGGACCATATTGATTGATGCGGCGTTGTCATCGAATCAGTACGCGAGTGACATCGCGCTTTCACCCGATGGAAAGGTGGCAGTGGCCTACTGGTCTGCGGGCGTTGCGCTATTTGACATCAGCGCGAGCGGCGGTTCGGTAACCCCCACGACCTGGTACCCCCAAGAGGCGCCCTTGAGCAACCTCGTGGGTGTTGACTTTGGTCCGAATGGCGTGATGGGGATTTTGGATTACAACTCGCTGAACTCAGTCAAAGTGTTCTTCGAGTAGTGATCGGCAGTTCCCACATACCACTCTGAGCCGGGGCGAAAACGATTTCGCGTAGGGTTGGGGTATGAACACCACTTCGAAAATCTTTCGTCCGCTTGCCGCACTGTCGCTGATTGCTGTCGGCTTGTCGGGTGTCTCAACTGCGACCGCCGAGACGGTCGACCTCACACCGTCAACCGTCTCGCCCGCGTTGGCCGATACGGTTGACCTCACGCCGTCAACCACCTTGGAATGGAACGAGGGGCAAACGTCGAATGCTCAGTTCGATCCGTCGGGCAGGTTGTGGGTCTGGAACACCGACTATTCTCCGGGATTGCCCTACGGCAAGCAGGTCAGTGTTTTCGTCGAGGATTTGGACGGTGACTGGTTTCACTCTTACCGGTGGAAGCCTCGCAAGTTCTTTCCCCGCGACATGACTTTTGCGAGCAGTGGGACGATGTACGCGACAGGTAATTGCAAGTTGGCCACCGTCTCGTTCAAGTCAAATGGCAGAGTCAAGAAAATGAAAACGGTCAAATTTCAGGGCGGCTTCTGCCCATTGTCGGCTTCACTAAACGAGACCGGCAACATTGTCCTCGTCGATGATAGTTACATTCGCGAGTACCGACTGCCGCTGAGTTCACGGTCGCGGGCGTTGCGAACCATAACCTTCAGCGAAGACTACGGTTCCGAAAACCAAATTCATGCGAGCCGCGACGGGAATGTTTACATTTCGCACGGTGCAAGTTCGGATGGCGTCGATGTCTACACCGCCGACCAACAGGGGATGGTCGCACCAGCGCGGTCATTCACGATTCACCCCGATTACGGCAGCTCTCAAATCACCGACATAGCCGATGGTGTTTACAGCTATATCACTCTTCGCGTCAACGGCGACATTTTGATTTATGACAACGCGATAACCGGGCTCAATCAGATTCCATTGATCGAATTTAACCTAGGCGAGGACACTCCGGAACCCTTCCTCGGAGTGGCCTATGACGGTACGTCGACATACGTGGCGGTCAATTATGGTGAAATTCCCGCCTTGAAGTTTTACGCCAGTCCAAGCTAACGGGCGGATCTGGAGCTCGTAGCAATGGCGCTGTCGCACGACCCACTCTGGCCGCGAGCCGGTGGTTGGCATGTGCCTGAGGGCCAAGTTGATTTCGGAATCATTGGTGTCCCGACGTTTTCCACGTCGCTCACTCCCGGTTCGACGAACCTCACGCCGGCCGCCGTGCGCGAGGTTCTGCCTCGGTATTCCGAGGCGTTCATCGCGGACGGCGAGATTCACACCGCCGCCCGCTTGTTGAGACACGACTTCGGTGACGTGAAGGACCCCGACGGAGACGAAGCGGGCGCGGTTGGCGCTATTGGTGAGGCTGTTTCCCGCTCACGGCTGCTGGTGGCAATCGGCGGCGACAACGCGCTGACGGTCCCCGTGGCGGTCGCGGGGTGGGGAGATCGAATCGCGACGGCCGGACTCATCACCGTCGACGCGCACCTTGACGTTCGCGACGGGGTGAGTAACGGCTCACCCGTCCGCCGACTCATCGAAAATTTCGGGATCGACCCCGCCCGCGTGATGCAGATCGCGATTGCGGATTTTGCCAATTCGACCGACTATTTGCAGCGCGTGCGCGACTGGGGCGTCACGGTGATCACGCGGGACGATGTGGCGCGGCGGGGAGTTGCCGCTGTTGTGAAAGAAGCACTCGCGATTGCCGGTGCGGCGGGTGGTCCGATTCACGTCGACCTCGACATCGACGCCTGTGACCGTTCGGTTGCGCCGGCCTGCCCAGCCTCTATTCCTGGCGGACTCAGCGCCTACGAGATGCGTCAGTTTGCCCGCGGGTTCGCGCGGGATGACCGCGTCGTCACGATTGACCTCGCCGAGGTGGATGCGGCGGCCGACTCCGCCGACGGTAGGACCGTTCGGCTGACTGCGCTGTGCGTGCTCGAAGCCCTCGCGGGTTTGTCCGAGCGCTAACTCCAGACGTTGCGGACGAGGTTCTCCCCGGGGCGATACGCGAGGTGAACGTGGTTCGGCGCGTCGAGTTCGACGATGTGTGCTCGTTTTCCTACTTCGAGGAATCCAATGTCGTCGCGTCCTAAAGCCATAGCGCCACCCGCTGTCGCTGCCCATAACGCCTCGGAAGGCGTCATCCGCATTTCGCGGACGGCCATGGCGATGCAGAACGCCATTGACGAGGTGTAGGAGGAGCCGGGGTTGCAATTCGTGGCGAGGGCGACGTGAACCCCCGCATCCAGCAATCGCCGCGCGTCGGGGTAGGGCTGTCGGGTGGAAAAATCCGACCCCGGCAGGAGAGTCACCACGGCGTCCCCGGTGCGCAACTCGTCGATATCACCCAGTGATAGGTACGTAGCGTGATCGATGCTTAAAACGCCTTCTTCGAGCGCCATCTGCACCGACGTTGATTCGCCCAATTGACCCGCGTGGATGCGTCCGTCGAGACCGCGGTCTAAGCCCGCACGAATAATTCGCCGAGACTGCTCGACCGTAAACGCTCCGTCCTCGCAGAACACATCGATTGCCGTGACAAAAGGCGCGACAGCATCGAGCATCTCGCCACACACCAGGTCGACATAGTCTTCCGCGTTCCCGACATATTCGGCGGGAACGACGTGCGCACCGAGGAAAGTAACGTGCTCAGTGAACTCGCGAGCGATTCGCGCGAGGCGTTCCTCGTGCTCGACCGTCAATCCGTACCCCGTCTTGATTTCGACGGTCGTCGTTCCCTGAGCGCGCATTTCGTGGATTCGCGCGCCGATCAATGTTCGCAGTTCGTCGTCGGTCGCCGCGCGCGTTGCCGCGACCGTCGTCGCAATTCCGCCCGCGGTGTAGGGCTTTCCCGCCATCCGAGCCGCGAATTCGAGTGACCGTTCGCCGGCGAACGCGAGATGCGTGTGGGAATCGACAAACCCCGGGATGACACAGCGTCCGCCGATGTCGACAATTTCTGCTTCGTCGACTGTTCGCCTTGGGACCTCCGAATCGAGTCCGACCCAGGTCACCACACCGTCATCAAATTCGAGTGCGGCGTCGCGCATGATTCCATAACGGTCGCCGCTCGTCGGGTCGTTGGTGACGAGTTCCCCGATGTTACGCAGCAGCGTGGTCATGGCTTCAGGCTACTCAAATCTCCCACATCGGCACACGCAGACCGCGTTCACGGGCGACCTCGTCGGCGCGCTCGTAGCCCGCGTCGACGTGACGCATGACTCCCGAACCGGGGTCGTTCACGAGGACACGTGAGACCTTTTCGGCAGCCAGGTCGGTGCCGTCGACGACGAGCACCTGTCCGCTGTGAATCGAACGCCCGATACCGACCCCGCCGCCGTGGTGCAGCGACACCCAGGTCGCTCCGCTGGCGGTGTTGAGAAGGGCATTGAGCAGCGGCCAGTCCGCGATCGCGTCACTGCCGTCGAGCATCGCTTCGGTTTCGCGATAGGGCGAGGCGACGGAACCCGAGTCGAGGTGGTCGCGTCCGATGACGATGGGGGCGCTGACTTCGCCGTTCTTCACCATCTCGTTGAACCGCAGTCCCGCGAGGTGGCGTTCCTTGTACCCGAGCCAGCAGATTCGTGCGGGCAGTCCCTCGAAGTGAACTTTGTCGCCCGCCTTGGTAATCCAGCGCTCGAGGTGCTCGTCCTCGGGAAATAACTCGACAATCGCCTTGTCCGTCGCCGCGATGTCGGCCGGGTCGCCGGACAGCGCCACCCACCGGAACGGACCCTTGCCCTCGGCGAACAGCGGCCGGATGTACTCGGGAACGAAACCGGGGAAGTCGAAGGCGCGGTCGTACCCGCCCAGTTCGGCTTCGCGGCGGATCGAGTTGCCGTAGTCGAACACCACGGCACCCTTGTCCTGGAACTCGACCATCGCCTTGACCTGTTTGGCCATGGCCGCACGCGAACGGAGAGTGAACCCGTCGGGGTCTTTGGCGGCGTCCGCGAGCCACGCGTCCACCGACTCGCCCTCGGGAAGGTACGACAGCGGGTCGTGCGCGCTGGTCTGGTCGGTGACGATGTCAATGTCGACGCCGCGCCGCAACATCTCGGGGAACACCGTCGCCGCGTTACCGACAAGTCCCACCGAACGTGGAATTCGCTTCTCTTTCGCATCCAACGCCCGTTCGATGGCAACGTCGATGTCGTCCGTCATCTCGTCAAGGTATCCGTGGTCGACACGGCGCTGAAGGCGTTCGGTGTCGACATCGACAATGAGAACGACGCCGTCGTTCATGGTGACGGCGAGCGGCTGAGCGCCACCCATTCCGCCGCACCCACCCGTGAGTGTCAGCGTGCCGGCGAGCGTTCCGTTGAACTTCTCGCGCGCGACCGCTCCGAACGTCTCGTAGGTGCCCTGCAAAATCCCTTGAGTGCCGATGTAGATCCACGACCCGGCGGTCATCTGGCCGTACATCGTGAGGCCCTCGGCCTCGAGCTTGCGGAATTCGGGCCAGTTCGCCCAGTCCCCGACGAGGTTGGAGTTCGCGATGAGGACTCGCGGCGCCCACTCGTGCGTCGTGAAAATCCCGACGGGCTTGCCGGACTGGACAAGAAGAGTCTCGTTGGCTTCGAGACCGTCGAGGGCGTGCACGATAGCGTCGAAAGCAAGCCAGTTGCGGGCGGCACGACCGGTTCCGCCATAGACGACGAGATCGTCGGGACGCTCGGCCACATCGGGATCCAGGTTGTTCATGAGCATCCGCTTGGCGGCCTCGGTGGACCAGTGCTTGGCCGTGATGGTGCTGCCACGGGCGGCGCGAACAACGCGCGGCTCGTGTCCGGGGACTGATCCGCCAACGGGAATGATGCTCATGGTTGTGTCCTTTACTGGAGTGGGCCGGTGGTGGCTTCGGCGACGGAGAGAATGCGTCGAGACTGAACGAGCTCGACCACGGCGTCGATCTCGGGAGACAAGAAACGGTCGGGACCCGGTCCGCCACTCGCCTGATTGACGGCGTCGATAACCGGTTGTGTTGCGGGGGAACCGAGCACGTCACGCAAAGCGGCGCCACGCGCGGCGGTCAGTAGTTCGATGGCGAGAACGCGGGACAGCCCGTCGATCGCACGGCGAAGTTTCCGTCCAGCGGTCCACCCCATCGACACGTGGTCTTCTTGCATCGCGGACGACGGGATCGAATCCACCGACGCGGGCACGGCCAGTCGCTTCAGCTCGCTCACTATTCCGGCGGCGGTGTACTGGGCGATCATGAGCCCACTGTCGACGCCCGCTTCGTGGGCGAGGAACGGGGGGAGTCCGTAGCTGCGCGCCTTGTCGAGAAAACGGTCAACGCGCCGCTCGCTCATCGACGCGACATCGGCGACGGCAATCGCGAGAAAGTCGAGCACGTATCCGATGGGTGCGCCGTGAAAGTTTCCGTTCGATTCAACCCGGTAGTCGACGGTGACGACGGGGTTGTCGATCGCCGAGGCGAGTTCCTGCCCGGCGACGCGCTGGGCGTGCTCGACGGTATCGCGGGCAGCGCCGTGGACCTGCGGGGCACATCGAATCGAATAGGCGTCTTGAACCCGGGTGTCCTCCGGGCCGGCGTGACTGGCAACGAGAGGGCTGTTGGCGAGAAGGGCGCGAACATTCGCCGCCGCAGCGCGCTGTCCGGGGTGTGGGCGAAGCGCCTGGAGATCATCGGCGAACACGCGGTCCGTGGCGAGGAGTCCTTCGACCGAGAGGGACAGCGCGATGTCCGCGACGCGCAGCAGGTGGCGCAGGTCGTCGATAGCGAGCACCAGCATCGCGGTCATTCCGTCGGTCCCGTTGATGAGTGCGAGGCCT
>CAMDKN010000037.1 GCA_945901035.1 Gulosibacter massiliensis
GAGGCTCCCCCAATTCCCCTCGGAAATCACGCGGGTGGCGTTCATTCCGAACCTAGTGGCCAGTACCCGATCGAACGCGGAGGGAGTTCCCCCTCGCTGGATGTGACCGAGAGTGGTGGCGCGGGTTTCGATTCCCGTCGCCTCTTCGATCATCGGCGCGAGCACTTCCCCGATTCCGCCCAAACGTGGTCGCCCGAACGCGTCCAAGCCACGTTCGCTGTGAGCGTCGTCCATCGTGTCGAGGAGGAACCCTTCGGCGACACAGACGAGCGGCGCGCGTCCGCGTTCGTAGGCCGAGGTGACCCACCCCACAATTTCCTCGAGAGATGTTTTCCGTTCGGGGATGAGGATCGCGTGCGCGCCCACGGCCATTCCTGAGTGCAGGGCAATCCAGCCGACGTGGCGGCCCATGACCTCGGCCACCATGCAGCGGTGATGCGAGTCACCCGTGGTTCGAAGCCGGTCCATCGCTTCGGTGGCGACGTTGACGGCGGTGTCGAAGCCGAATGTGTAGTCCGTTGCCGACAGGTCATTGTCGACTGTTTTGGGGACGCCGACGATGTTGATTCCGGCCTCGGACAGACGGTTCGCTGCGGCGAGGGTGCCCTCTCCGCCGATAACGAGAAGCCCGTCCATGCCTGCGTCGGCCATGACCTGATTAATGCGATCGATTCCGCCGTTGCCCTCGAACGGATTTGTTCGCGACGAGCCAAGAATCGTGCCGCCCATTTTTCCGATTCCTTTGACATCCGCGCGCGCCAACGACTGGAAGTCCGCATCGACGAGTCCGCGCCAGCCGTCTCGGATGCCCACGAAGTTCATGCCGTAATGGCGCTCGCCGTTGAGAACAGCGCCACGGATGACCGCGTTGAGGCCGGGTGCGTCTCCGCCGGACGTGAGAACTCCAATTCGCATGCTTCTATTGTCACCGCCACGGCGCCAAGAAGGGAACATGTCACAACATGTTTAGAGGATGCGGCGGTGAACCAAACGCGAGAGCATGATCGACGACCGCGTGTGGTCGACGTTGGGAGCGTTGCGCACTCGCTCCAGTGCTGCCTCTAACGCGGGAATCGACGCGGCGCGCATGTGAACAATTGCGTCGGCTTGCCCCGAAACGGTTCCCGCGTACACAACCTCGGGAACAGCGTTGAGCAGCGTTCGAAGGTCATCCGGGGACACGGTGCCGCGGCAATACAGTTCGACATACGCCTCGACTCCGACACCCTCGGCGGCGGGATCAACGTTGACGGTGAACCCCCGAATCGCCCCCGTCTGCACGAGGCGATCGACTCGGCGCTTGACGGCACTCGCGGAAAGTCCGACGATATCTCCGATGTCGGCGTAGCCCGCGCGCGCATTGTCACGAAGTTGTTCGATTATTCGCTGGTCGGTTGCGTCCACGGCACAACTCTAGGTGATTTCCTGCGCCACGCACCCCGTTAGCGACGATGTGAAGCGTTCAGGGCCCGCGTTGGCCGATGGTGATGACCTGCGTGGCAGTATCGGCTTGTTCCTCGGTGGTTCGAGTGAAGGCGGAGCGCAGGGTCGCCATCGTGGAAATGTTGTGAGATCGTCGCAGCCACACCAGTGCGATCACCGTCGCGATGAGACCGCCCAGTGCGGCGACGCCGAGCGCCCAGCGAGGCCCAAACTCGTTTGACACCCACCCGGCCAGGATTGATCCGATGGGTGTGCTTCCGATCAGCAGCGTCGAGAAGATAGCCATCACGCGTCCGCGGTAGATGTCGTCGGTGGTGGTTTGGATGTACCCGTTGGTCGTCGCGACCATCAACACACTGCCGAAACCGAGGAGCGGGTACACGAGGACAAAAACGGTGACGGTCGGAGCTAACGCCGAGCCGATACCGCCGATCGTGATGACGAGCGCTGCGACGGTGATGACCGACAGTCGGGGCCGCGAACTCCGCGCGACGAGCAGTGCGCCGGCGAGGGATCCGATCGCGAGGGCCGACATGATGAAACCGTAGTCCTGCGCACCGAGACCGAATTCGACGACGGCCATCGTGCTCGAAAAGATTCCAAAGTTGAAAACAAGTGCGCCGACAACAAAGAGCATCATGAGGACGATCAGGAGATCTTTGCGGGCAGCGATGTACGCCATGCCGGCGCCGAACTGCCCGCGCTCTTTGGGGGCTTTCTCGACGGTGTGCAGTTCGCTTCGCCGAAGGAGCGCGATAGCGATGGCCGCCGCGCCGAGAGCCAACCCCGAGAACAGCAACGTCCAGCCGGTTCCCAGCACCGCGATCCCGATTCCCGCGAGGGCCGGACCCACGAGCCGGGAGGAATTGAACATCGTCGAGTGGAGACCGATGGCGTTCGGCACGTTGTTCTTTGCCACCAGCTCGTTGACGAAGACATGGCGTGCCGGTGCCTCGACCGCCTGAACCACTCCGATAGCCAGTGCGAGGGCGTACACGAGGAAAAGGTTCGCTACACCGAGGAGCACCGCGACGCCCAGCACAATTCCAAAGATTGTCTCGAGCACCGCACACCAAAAGATGATGGTCCGCGCGTTTATCCGGTCCGCGAGCAGACCGAGAAAGGGCCCGAGAATAAGAATCGGACCGAATTGAAGAGCAAGGCTTAAGCCTAAGGCAACAGCGTCGTTGTCGGTCAATTCGGTGAGAACTAGCCAGTCTTGGGCGGCGCGTTGGGCCCAACCGCCGATGTTGGCGAGCAGCGCACCAATCATCCAGGTGCGAAAGTTCGGCACTCGAAGCGTCCGAAACATCGACGGACGCCGTTTCGCCGAGGAGGATTTTCGTCGCGCTGCCATGTCTCTCATACTAGGCAGACAGGAGCGCTCACCGAACGACGCATAAACTTGACGCAGATCGACACGACGAGGGAGACGCGGCATGAAGGGCGAGTACAAGGTCCCCGGCGGAAAACTCATCGTGGTCGAGGCGGATGACCGAGACGGGGTGCTCGTCAATGTCGCGATTTCGGGGGACTTCTTTCTTGAACCCGATGACTCACTCGAGGCGATGACGGGTGCGATCGAGGGACTGCCCATTTCGGCGGACGCGACGGAAATCGCGCGGCGAGTTCGCGTGGCGCTCCCCGAGAACGTGGTGATGCTCGGCGTGCACCCGGAAGCGGTCGCCACAGCCGTCCGCCGCGCCATCGCTCAGGCTCGCTCGTTCTCCGAATATGACTGGGAATACCTTGCCCCCGCACCACTGTCGGCGGCCGAGCACATGGCGCTCGATCAGGTGTTGACGGAGGAAGTCGGTGCGGGACGCCGCGGACCGACGCTTCGATTCTGGGAGTGGAACGAAAAGGCCGTGATTATCGGGTCGTTTCAGTCCCTTCGAAACGAAGTCGACTCGGACGAAGCGGCGGCGCGAGGGGTGCGCGTGTTACGCCGCGTGAGTGGTGGCGGCGCAATGTTCATCGAGCCGGGCAACACCATCACGTATTCGATTTACGCCCCGGCCGAACTTGTTCAGGGAATGTCGTTCGCCGATTCCTACGCGTTTCTCGATGACTGGACTCTGCAGGCGCTCCACTCCATCGGGATTGCCGCCGAATACAAGCCACTCAACGACATCGCGAGTCCGCAGGGGAAAATCGGCGGTGCGGCCCAAAAGCGTCTGGGAAACGGTGCGGTTCTTCACCACGTGACCATGGCGTACGACATCGACGCCGATGCCATGTTGCAGGTTTTACGAATCGGCCGCGAGAAACTGAGCGACAAGGGAGTCACGAGCGCGGTGAAACGAGTGGACCCGATCAAGAGCCAGTCGGGTTTGAGTCGCACCGAGGTGATCGACACGATGGTCGGAACCTTCCGTGAACTGCACGGGCTTCGCGATGGCACAATCAGCGACGCCGAGCGCATTCGCGTGGCCACGCTCGTCGAGGAAAAGTTCCTCACCGACGAGTGGCTTCGTCGCGTGCCCTAGGACTCGAACTTGTATCCGAGCCCGCGAACGGTCATGAGAAACCGCGGGTTCGCCGGGTCCGGTTCGATCTTCCCGCGAATGCGTTTGACGTGAACGTCGAGCGTCTTGGTGTCACCGTAATAGTTCGACCCCCAGACCCGATCGATGATTTGGCCCCGCGTCAAGACCCGGTTGGCATTGTCGATGAGGTATTCCAAGAGCTCAAATTCCTTGAGCGGGAGGGTGACGGCAACACCACTCACGGTCACGGAGTGACGATCGGTGTCGATTCGCACGGGACCCGCCTCGATCACGGTACGCGGTTGGTGGGCATCGGGAACGGACCCGCGACGAAGTACCGCCTTAATTCGGGCCAACAACTCACGCGTCGAGTACGGTTTCACCACGTAGTCGTCTGCCCCGATTTCGAGACCGACCACCTTGTCGACCTCGGAATCTTTGGCCGTCACCATGATGATGGGGACGCTGGAGTGGTTGCGGATTTCCCGACACACATCCACCCCGCTCATTCCGGGCAACATCAGGTCCAACAGGATGAGGTCGGGTTTTCGTTCTTTCCACTGCACCAGCGCGGCGGGACCGTCCGCCGCCTCGAACACCTCGAAGCCCTCGCGCTCCAGTATGTAGACCAACGGTTCGCGAAGAGATTGTTCATCTTCGACGACGAGCACACTACTCATGGGTGTTCTCCTTCGAGGTTTCCACGAGCCGCGGTAGGCGCATGGTGAAAGTCGAGCCGACGCCCGGCTGAGAAAACAGAGTCACTTCGCCGCGATGGCTGAGAGCGATGTGTTTGACGAGACTCAGACCGAGCCCGGTTCCCCCGGTGGTTCGGTCGCGGGATTCGTCCACCCGATAAAAACGTTCGAACACGCGGGACTGCTCGTCGGCGGGAATACCGACACCCTGATCTGTCACGATGATGTCGACGTGACCATTTCGGGTGGTGACGCCGATTCCGACGGACTGTTTCCGGTCCGAATACTGGATGGCGTTTTCGACCAGGTTTTTGACAGCGACGGTCAATAGTTCGCCATCACCCATCACAAAAACGTCATCGGGGTACTTCGCATTGACCACGATGTCTTTCGCGTCGGCAATGACGAAGATACGTTCGAGCGCTTCTCGAACGACAACGCCCACATTGGCCGGCTTCGCTTTCGCCAGAATGTTGGAGGTTTCGACGCGAGACAGCTGAATGATTTCGGTGATGAGGGTCGACAGGCGACCCGTTTCGCGGCGCAAACTGTCCGCAAACTTGTGCATCCGGGTGGGGTCATCGAGGGCCCCCTCCATTGCTTCACTGAGAAGTGCGATAGCGCCAATCGGAGTTTTGATTTCGTGAGTCACGTTCGCGATGAAATCGCGACGAATCGACTCGAAGTCGCGGGCCTCGGTGTTGTCCTCGACGAGAACCAACACGATACCGGCACCGATCGTGACCGCTCGAGCGCGCAGGTACCGAACGTCACCACCTTCCGACAGTGTCAATTCAAACTCGACAGAGTTCGTGGTCTCGGTTTCCTGGGTCGTGCGAACCAGCGCGCGTATTTCTGAACTGCGAATCACCCGACCGGACACGAGCCCCAGGGCAATCGCGCTGTTGGTCGCTCGAAGAACCGCGAGTGAGTCGTCCACCACCATCCCCGCGGTCGCGAGTACCGAAATGAGGCGCGACACGACGTCGGTGAGGGGCTCGTCCTCCGTCGCTTTGATGCGCGAATATCGGGCGCGAAAGGCCAGATAGGTCATGACCGCGACGAGGATAGCGACCACGCCGGTCACTGCCAGGAAAATCCCGAAACTCACCACCTTCTCAGGCTAGGTGACGATGGGCACTGTATCGTGGAACTACGGTCCTCGCGGCCACGCATTTAACCCGATGTTCGCGAATTGTTTGAGAGCGGTTCACCCCGCTCTGGTTCGCTTCAGACCTATATTGAGAGGCAATCCGATGCGCGAAATGTTTGACCAAGAATTGGAATCTGTTCAAGGACGTATCGTCGAAATCGCGGACAGCGTTCTCACCATCGTGACGGACGCCACCACCGCGCTGTTGGAAGCCGACGTGAAAGCGGCGGATCGCGCACTTGCCGGAGCGGAAATCGTCAGCGAAAAGGCACTGTCCCTGGACGAGCTCGTCATCCGCACGCTCGCGCTGCAAGCGCCGGTCGCCCGGGATCTGCGAATCCTGGTGTCCACCCTCCGGATATCGGCCTCGCTCGAGCGGATGTCGGCGCTCGCGTCGCATATTGCGACTATCGCACGATTTCGTTTCCCCGACTCGGCGATTCCCGAATCGCTGTCCGATACCTTCGACGAGATGGTACGACTGGACGTTCGTTTGTCCAAAAAACTCGTCAAGTTGCTCAAAAACACGTCCGTCGACCTTGCCCGCTCGATTCAGGCGGCTGACGAACGCGTCGACGAACTCCACCGTGAAGTGTTCGAGGTCGTTCTCGACAAGTCCTGGAAAGAGAAAGCCGTGCACACGGTGGATGTCACACTCGCGAGCCGCTATCTGGAACGAATCGCCGACCACGTCGTCGAAATCTCGTCGAAGGTGAGCTATCTCACCACCGGCGAATGGTCGGACGCCGACCTCGACGACTAGCGGGTCGTCAGTTCCGCGAACTCGGGGTGGCGCGTGATGACCACCGGAATGAACGGGCAAACCCCCACGATGCGATGAGTCGTGTTGTCTCGGAACCATTCCAAAACGGCGACAACCAGTTCGGTTCCCGTGCCCGAGTTCCGCATGGTCGGAAGAACCTCGGTGTGAAAGAGCCGAGCGACGCCGTCGGCCACCTCGAAATCAACCCAGCCGACGGGCTCACCGTCACGAAGTCCGACGATGCGGTCGTCTGAAACGCGAATTTCCATGACACCATTCTGTGTGCTACTCACCGATGCCGCGACATCGACACCCCCGCATCGGAATCCCGGTCGATCTCGGTATGGGGTGATTGTGGCGCGTTGACGAGCCCGCGCCCGCTAACCTTAAGGGGATGTTTCGATTCCTCGCCCTCGTCGCCACCGCTGCCGTCGCCCTGACGGGGTGTGTTGCGTCGGCGGCGCCCACCGCGGAAATCCCGGCGCCCACCCAACCGTCGCCGCCGACCGACCCGACCCCATCGATCACCCCAACCCCGACCGCAGTCGTCGCCGTTTTCGACACGACCCTCCATTCCCTCGACGAAGCGGATTCCCTGTGGGTTGTGGTGGATAAGTTGCGCCGATTGTCGCCGAAAAGGTACGCACCAACAGACCTCACGACCATGAACGTGCCCCACACCTACACGCCGATTCTTCGACGGGACGCTGCGAAGGCGTACCGCACGATGTATCGCGCGGCGCGCAGGGACGGGATTGACCTAGTGGTCCAGAGCAGTTACCGCTCGTACTCGGCACAGGTTTCGGTGTACAACGGTTGGGTGGACTCGATTGGTCGAGAGGCCGCCGATTTACAGAGCGCCCGCCCGGGTTACTCCGAGCACCAAATCGGGCTGTCTGTCGACATCGCCGCTGCGAATCGGGCCTGTACCATTCAAGCCTGCTTCGGTACGACACCCGAGGGGAAGTGGTTGAAGAGTAATGCGCCACAGTTCGGATGGCATTTGCGATACCCCAGAGGAAAAACCGCGATCACGGGATACATCTATGAGCCGTGGCACTGGCGCTTCGTCGGGGTGGAACTTGCCGCGGAATTGAGCCTGACACCGAAAATCACCCTGGAAGAGTTTTTCGGTCTGCCCGCCGCCCCTGATTACGCTCGATAATCACTCGGCTCGGCACTCCGCCCCGCGATAGTCTGGAATTCCTGCGATGTCGAAAGGAGTCACCGTGATGTACGCCTATTTAGGGCCCATTGGCACTTTCACCTGGACCGCGCTGGGGCAAGTTCCCGAGGCAAAGGGCCAGGAGTGGCTTCCCGTCAATAACGTCGGGGACGCGCTGGCCTCGCTGGTCGACGGTCGCGCCGACGCGGCGATGATCGCGGTGGAGAACTCCGTCGAAGGCGGTGTGAGCGCCGCGCAGGATGCGCTCGCCCAATCGTCCGGGTTACAAATCCTGGGGGAATTCCTCGTCCCCGTGAATTTTGACGTGGTGGTTCGGCCCGGAACGGCGCTCGCCGATGTTCACGTCGTCGTGGCGCACCCCGTCGCCTACGCCCAGTGCCGACAGTGGCTGGAAGCACACGTTCCTCACCACCAACACCTGCCCGCAACGTCTAACGTGTCCGCCGCGCTCGATGTCGCAGCGGGCCGACACGGTGACGCTGCGATTGCGCCCGCTGGATTTCAGGAGCACGCGGACGTCACCACGATCGCCACGCTCGTCGGCGACAACCCCTCTGCGGTGACCCGGTTTGTCCTCATCGGTCGTCGCCGGGCGGTGGCACCGCGCACAGGAGCGGATAAGACAACGGTCATCGTCGAACTGCCCGATGATCGTCCCGGCGGACTTCTCGAGATGCTCGAACAGTTCGCGACGCGCGGAGTCAACCTGTCTCTTCTTGAATCGCGCCCCATCGGTGACGCGCTCGGTCGCTATCGTTTCGTGATTGATATTGATGGCCACATCGAGGACGAACGCGTCGCGGACGCGCTTCTTGGACTCAAAAGGTACAGCCCGGGATTACAGTTCCTCGGTTCGTACCGTCGAGCGGATGGTTACACGCCCACCGTTGCCGAACAGTATTCCGACACGGCGTTTGTCGATGCGCGGGCCTGGCTCGACCGGCTCGTCGCAGGAAAAGAAGGCTGACGATGATCGACCCGACGCTACTTCGGGCGGATCCGGACGTTGTCCGCGCCTCGCTCATCGCCCGCGGCGACGACGTTTCGGTGGTGGACCTCGCGCTCGCCGCGGATCAGGCTCGCCGCGATGCGATTGTTCACTTCGAAACGCTCCGAGCGGAACAAAACGCCCACGGAAAACTGGTCGCCGCCGCCTCGAAAGAGGACAAGGTCGCACTCGTCGCCGCCGCACAGGATTTAGCCGAGCGGGTGAAAAGTGCCGACAAAGCCGCAACCGAAGCGGGCGAGAACTTCACTCGCGTCGCGGGCGGAATCGGCAACATCATCGTCGACGGAGTGCCGGCCGGGGGCGAGGAAAACTTCGTCACCTTACGCGAGGCGGGCGAGGTTCCGGTCTTCGATTTTGAGCCACGCGATCACCTCGAATTGGGGGAAATGCTGGGCGCAATCGACATGCTTCGCGGAACGAAGGTTTCGGGTTCGCGGTTTTATTTCTTGTCGGGAATCGGCGCCCGGCTCGAAATCGCACTGATGTCGCTCGCGTTAGACCGCGCCCTCGCGGCGGGCTTCACTCCCCT
>CAMDKN010000038.1 GCA_945901035.1 Gulosibacter massiliensis
CTCCGAGCGGCAATGGGTGGCCGCGTTGTCTACGCGGTCAGTGGCTCAGCACCTCTCGGATTGCGCCTCGGACACTTCTACCGTGCCCTGGGAATGAAAATCCTCGAAGGCTACGGACTCACCGAAACCACGGCCCCCGTCACGATCAATGTCCCGCAAAAGTTCAAGATCGGCAGTGTCGGGCCGGTTCTGCCGGGCATAGCGGTTCGAATCGCGTCGGACGGCGAGGTTCAAGTGAAGGGCGTCAACGTTTTCGCCGGCTATTGGAACAACACAAAAGCGACAGCGGAATCGTTCGACGGCAAGTGGTACAAGACCGGCGACATCGGGTCACTCGATGCTGACGGCTACTTGTGGATCACTGGTCGAAAGAAAGAGATTATTGTCACCGCCGGCGGAAAAAACGTCGCTCCTGCGGTCCTCGAAGACCCGATTCGGGCGAACCCTCTGATCGGTCAGGTTGTCGTCGTCGGCGATCAGAAACCGTTCATCGCTGCGCTCGTCACGTTGGATTCCGAGATGTTGGAACCCTGGTTGAGAAACAACAAGATGGATGCGTCAATGACGCTCGAGGACGCGACGAAAAACCCGGCGATCATCGCCGAGGTCCAGGCGGCAATCGATCGAGCGAATACGAAGGTGTCGCGTGCGGAGTCGATCCGCAAGTTCGTCATCCTTCCGACCGAGTTCACGGAAGCGAGCGGTCACCTGACGCCGAAAATGAGCATCAAGCGACACGTAATCGTGGCGGACTTTTCTGCGGAAATCGAAAGCCTGTATGACGGGAGCCCCGACACCTCGGGGATTTCAGTCGTCGGTTAGGCCCGAAACCAGTCCGCCGCGCGAATTTCGCGCATCGCGAGCCGCTTGACGTCTGGGTCGAGTCCTTCGATATAGAGCGCACCGTTGAGGTGATCCACCTCGTGTTGAAGGGCTTGGGCCAGCAATCCCCCGCCCTCAATCACGACCGGGTCGCCGTTGACGTCCACGCCGCTCACGCGAGCCCACGGATAGCGGGCCCGAGGAAAGGTGAACCCGGGAACCGAGAGACAGCCTTCGTCCGTGAGTATCGGATCTCCGCGGACTTCGTCCAGCACGGGGTTGATCACGTAGTTAACGTCACCGTCGACATTGACGCTAAACACGCGAAGACCCACACCAATCTGATTGGCGGCGACGCCCGCTCGGCCAGCAATCGCGACGGTGTCCACGAGATCTTTCACAAGAGAGACGATCGCCGGATCAAACCGGGTTACCGGATCGGCGGCGCTTCGCAAGATGGGGTCGCCAAAGAGGCGAATCTCACGAACCGTCATTACTCGGTCGGAGGCATTCCCTCAGCAACGAACGCGGCGAGCATTTCGGCGGCATCACGCGTTATCTTGTTGAGTTTGGACCACGTGATGACCGAACCCGCAGCGATATGAGAGTCGTAGGGAATTCGGACGACTTCGCGAACTCGTGAACGGAAGTGATTCTCAATCTCGTCGAGTTTGACAAGCATCGTTCCCTGGGTGGCGGTGTTCAACGCAACCACCGAGTTGCGAACGACATCGGCGTATCCGTTGGATTCGAGCCACGACAGCGTTTCCGATGCCAGTCGGGCCTCGTCAATCGAGCCTCCCGACACGATGACGAGCGAGTTGGCGCGCGACAGGATCGGTTTCATGACCGAGTGAACAATTCCGGTTCCGCAGTCGGTGAGGATTAACGAGTAGTAGCGCGACGCGACATCCGCGACAACGTTGTAGTCATATTCGTCAAAGGCGTCGGCGAGAGTGGGGTCGGGATCCGATGCCAACACGTGAAGTCGTGTGACGTCGCGGCTGATGAACTCGGTGAAATCGGTGAAGGACCCAATCGACGGCGCTTTCTGCACAACAGTTCGAATCGTGTTTTTTGTTTCGCGCGGGATGCGTTCGGCGAGGGTTCCTCGATCGGGGTTTGCATCAATCGCAATCACGCGATCTTCGCGATGTTGTGCCAGCGCCATTCCCAAGAGTGTGGTTGTGGTGGTTTTTCCCACGCCACCCTTTCGGGTCAGAATCGGAACGTACCGGGTGTCCCCGTTGAAGGGGGTCGTGATGCGGGAAATCAGCACCTTGCGCGCGCGGGCTCGTCGAGAATCCCCGAGATTGACGGTGTGGAAGGTCAACTCATAGATGGCTCGCTGGTACCAACCGATCGGCGCTTCCTGCTTTTCTTTCACGTCCAGTAGCCGGTCGTCCGTCAACATTGAGGAGGGCTCGGGGGTGCTCGACACGCCCGTGTGGCGCCTCGAGTACATCGCTTCGGGATCTGTTGTCGCTGAGACGAGTAACGAGGTCTCTGCCGACACCGGGACGTCGATGGACACTCCGTCAATCACCGCATCGGGGATGGCGGCCGCATCATCGACAGATGGTGCGCCTTCGGTCTCCTTTAGTTTTCCCGCGATGCTGGGTCGCTTGCGTTCAACCACAATGACTCCTCACTTCGTTGCTCACGTATCCATGCAGTCTATCCGACAAGCGCGACACCGTTGCGGGGCTAGGACAGAACCACGAGCAGGTCGCCCAATTCGACCTGCTGGGTTCGCGGAATTGCGAGACTCGCAACGGTTCCACCGTCCACCGACGTGATCGACGCCTCCATCTTCATCGCTTCGATCGTGGCAATCGTTCCGCCCGGTGGAATCACGTCCCCCACCTCAACCTGCAGGGTCACGACCCCGAGGAACGGTGCCCCGATGTGCAGGGGGTTTGACTTGTCGGCTTTGAGAGCGGTCGCGACGGTGACGTCGATGCTCGTGTCGCGGATTAGAAGGGGCCGCATTTGTCCGTTGAGTGATGCCATGACGGTTCGAATACCCTTGTCATCCGGCTCACTGATCGCCTCCAGCGTGACGAAAAGACTCACTCCCTTGCGTAAGTCGATAACGTGTTCACGACCCAATTTGAGCCCGTACAGATAGTCATGGGTCTCGAGAACACTGACGTCTCCGAACAGCTCACGATCTCGGTTGAACTGTTCCGTCGGCCCGGGAAAGAGGAGACGATTGAGCGTCGCACGGCGCACCGGCGAGTCAGACTGTAATGCGGCGGAGTCCGCGTCCTCGAGGAATTCCTTCACGGGGGTGTGTACCCGTCCTTTGAGAGCCTTCGTGCGGAACGGTTCCGGCCAGCCACCGGGAAGTTCGCCCAATTCGCCGGATAAAAACCCAATCACCGAATCGGGAATGTCGAATCGCTCGGGATGTTTTTCGAAATCCACGGGGTCAGCCCCCGCCGCGGCCAACTGGAGTGCGAGATCACCGACCACCTTTGACGATGGCGTCACTTTCGGCGGGCGACCGAGAATGCGGTTGACCTCGGCATACCAGTCTTCGACTTCCTCGAACCGGTCAGCGAGACCCAGCCCAATCGCTTGCTGTCGCAGGTTGGACAGTTGACCACCCGGTATCTCGTGGTGGTACACCCGACCGGTCGGGCCGGGCAAACCGGATTCGAAGGGGCGATATACGTTCCGAACTGCCTCCCAGTAGGGCTCTAACGAACTCACCGCGGAGAGAGAAAGACCAGTGTCGCGTTCCGTGTGGGCGAGGGCCGCAATCAAGGCGGAGGCACTGGGTTGACTCGTCGTGCCCGCCATCGGCGCGCTCGCGACATCGACCACGTCGGCACCGGCGTTACTGGCAGCGAGCAGCGTCGCGAGTTGGCCTCCCGCGGTGTCGTGCGTGTGAAGGTGAACGGGGAGGTCGAAGCGAGAACGCAGCGCCGCGACCAGCACTGTTGCTGCACCCGCCCTGAGAAGTCCCGCCATGTCCTTCACCGCGATGATGTGCGCACCGGTGTTCACGATCTGCTCGGCGAGTCGCAGGTAATAATCGAGCGTGTAGATGTTTTCGGCGGGGTCAAGAAGGTCCCCGGTGTAACACAGTGCCACTTCCGCGACCGAGGTGTTGGTCTCGAGCACCGCATCGATGGCGGGGCGCATCTGCGAGACGTCGTTGAGAGCATCGAAGATTCGGAAAATATCGACTCCGGTCGACGCGGCCTCCGCCACGAATGCCTGTGTCACCTCGGTCGGGCAGGGCGTGTATCCGACCGTGTTTCGACCGCGCAGGAGTGCCTGGATGGCGATGTTGGGAAGTGCGTCGCGCATCTCTCCGAGTCGATCCCACGGGTCTTCGCCGAGAAAGCGGAGCGCGACGTCATAGGTGGCCCCGCCCCACGCCTCGACAGAAAACAATTCCGGCGTGAGTCGAGCGACGTGGGGCATCACCGCCGTTAGATCGCGTGTTCGAACGCGCGTCGCGAGCAGGCTCTGATGGGCGTCGCGAAACGTCGTGTCCGTGACTCCGAGAGCAACCTGCGCCCGAAGGTCCGCCGCGAACTGAGCCGGTCCCAGCAGTCGCAGTCGGTCGCGTGAGCCGGCCGGTGCCGCCGCCGCGAGATCCACGGGGGGAAGTTTGGACGACGGTGCCAGCAGTCCGTGCCCGTCACCGTGGGGCTGATTCACCGTCACCTCGGCGAGATACGTGAGGATCTTGGTGCCGCGGTCCTGGCTTGCGCGTGCGTGGACCAGGTGCGGACGTTCGTCGATGAACGAGGTGGACAGATCCCCTGCGATAAAAGCGGGTTCGTCGAGGAGTGCTTGCAGGAAAGCGATATTCGTCGTAACGCCCCGGATGCGAAACTCTGCGAGCCCGCGTCGAGCTCGGGCGACGGCAGTGGCGAAGTCCCGCCCGCGCGTCGTCATCTTGGCCAGCATGGAATCGAAGTGGGGGGAAATTCGGGCGCCCTGAGCGATGCTCCCGCCATCGAGGCGGACTCCGGCGCCCCCCGGCGAACGATAGGTCGAGATGCGACCCGTGTCCGGGCGAAACCCCGCCACGGGGTTTTCCGTCGTGATGCGACACTGAAGAGCAACACCGCGAAGCACCAGACTGTCTTGATCGAGCCCGAGTTCCGCGAGCGTCTCCCCCGATGCGATTCGCATCTGAGATTGAACGAGGTCGACATCCGTGACTTCTTCCGTCACGGTGTGTTCCACCTGGATGCGAGGATTCATCTCGATGAACACGTGCTTCCCGGCGCGATCTCCGGCGGTATCGAGAAGGAACTCGACGGTTCCCGCATTGACGTATCCGATCGAACGCGCAAACGTGAGAGCATCTCGGTGCAGGGCGTGCCGTGTTTCGTCATCCAGATGAGGAGCCGGAGCAATTTCGACCACTTTTTGGTGTCGTCGTTGAACGGAACAGTCTCGCTCGAACAGGTGGATGGTGTCCCCCGTGGAATCCGCGAGGATCTGAACTTCAATGTGGCGGGGACGCAAGACCGCTTGCTCGATGAACATCCGCGCATCCCCGAACGCACTCTCGGCTTCGCGCATCGCGGCGTCCAGTGCCTCGCGCATCTCGTCGTGGGATTCCACTCGACGCATTCCTCGACCGCCACCGCCGGCGACGGCCTTCGCAAAGACTGGATAACCGATGGAGTCGGCGAACGCGATCAGCGCATCGACATCGGTTGTCGCGTCGCAGGATTCGAGAATGGGAACTCCCGCGGTAATGGCGTGTTGCTTTGCGGTCACCTTGTTGCCCGCCATCTCGAGCACCGTTGCACTCGGTCCGATGAACGTGATTCCGTTGTCAGCAGCGGCTCGAGCGAAATCCGGGTTTTCGCTGAGAAACCCGTAACCGGGGTAGATGGCGTCGGCGCCTGACTCGTGTGCCACGCGAATGATTTCGTCAATGGACAGGTACGCCCGAACGGGATGGCCCTTTTCGCCGATTTGATAGGCCTCGTCGGCCTTGAAGCGGTGGGTGGATTCGCGGTCTTCGTAGGCGAAAACCGCAACCGTTTTGGCACCGAGTTCGAACGCTGCGCGGAAGGCGCGAATGGCGATTTCACCGCGGTTGGCGACCAAGATTTTTGCGAACACGGCTCACCCTCTGTTAGACCGTAAAACGTTTTCTCACCTACGAGTTCCAGACTACTTGACGGCTAAGGTTGTCCTTGTGCAGGTGATTTGTGTCAGTTCCCTCAAGGGCGGTGTCGGAAAGACGACCGTCACGCTGGGTTTAGCATCGGCCGCATTCGCGAAGGGGCTACGAACCCTCGTCATCGATATGGACCCTCAATCCGATGTCTCCTCTGCTCTCGCCTCGCGATCGTCGCACGGCTACTCGATTGACTCGGTCCTGACCAACTCCTCCGGTTCCGTCGTGCGACAAGCGGTCGTTCCGAGTTCATGGAGCGGCCCCGACGACGTTCCGGTCCACATTTTGATGGGGTCACCGTTGGTGTCGTCACATGACAAACCGACGCCCACCAAACAAGACCTGTGGAAATTGGAAGAAGCTCTCGCGACGATCGAGAGCCAGTACGACCTCGTTCTCATCGACTGCCCGCCCTCGTTCAACGGTTTGACACAAACCGCGTGGACCGCGGCTGACTCGGTTGTGATCATCGCCGAGCCCGGTCTGTTCTCGGTCACGGCCGTACACAGGACGCTTCTGGCGCTTCACGCGATGCGCTTGAAAATGTCCCCTCGACTGCGAACCGCCGGTGTCATCATCAACCGGTTTCGCCCTGACAGCGCGGAGCACACCTTCCGGCTCGCGGAAATGAAACAACTGTTCGGCGACCACATTCTCGAGCCGATCCTCGACGAAACGCTGATTCTCCAGCAATCAACGGGGGCCGCCGTACCGATCCACCGCTGGCCGGGCGAGCAGGCTCAAACTATTTCCCACTACTTCGACCGTTTGCTCGTCAAAGTGCTCGTCGGAGCAGAAAACGTCCGAGGCTAAGAGGCGCGCGACGCTCGTTTCGCCGCAAGGTCGTCCACCGTATCACCGGCGCGGACCGCGTCGATGTTGACGAGGTTTGTTTCAACCTCGCGAAGAATGGCCCCCACCGCGATTCCAAATACTCCCTGTCCCCGGTTAACCAGGTCGATGACTTCGTCGCTCGACGTGCACAGGTAGACCGACGCTCCGTCGCTCATGAGCGTTGTTCCCGCCAGGTCGTCGATTCCTTCGGCGTGAAGTTGATCGACCGCAATTCGAATCTGTTGCAGCGAGATTCCCGTCTCCAACAGGCTTTTGACAAGTTTGAGGACCAAGATGTCCCGAAACGAGTAGAGCCGTTGCGAACCGGACCCCTGTGCGGACTGTACCGTCGGCGCAACGAGTTCGGTTCGTGCCCAGTAATCGAGTTGTCGATAGGTGATACCCGCCGCTGACGCTGCGGTCGCTCCGCGATATCCCTCTGCGGGGTCCGCTGGGAATTTCGAGAGTTCACTCATGTCAAACCAACCTTCACTGTTTCGCTGAACGTTAATGTTTCCTAATCTAGCGATGCACCCACTCATCGACGCCACGAACAGGGGCTCGGCGTGTCGTACTTATCCGATGAGGTCGTCGATCGAGCGCATCATGACCGTGAGCCGCACTTGTTCCAAATTGGTAGCGATTTCTCGAGCAACGTCCACGGCTTTCTGTTTGCTCACTCTACTCGCGCTTTTCACAATCGGAAGGACCGAGGTGTGCACGATCACCGCGTCTTTTTCGGCCTGGGTCCGCAGACCACGAAGGTGTCGCGGCTCGATTCCCGCGGAGTGAAGTTGAACTAGTGCGGTGAGAGTCTTGAGCGAATCGTCACCGTAGATTTCCGACGCGGGAAGGAGCCCCATCGAAATTGCGTCATCGAGAAGCGCTTTGGATGCGCCGGCCGACGCGAGCATTTCCGATCGCGTGAAGCGAACCTCAAGCGACAGAATTGAATCCACCGAAATGGTTGCGCCGCCCGGCAGGCTGGGTGCCTTACCCGCATCAATGTCCGCGAGAACCCGCTCGATTTGTTTGAGCGGAAGAAAATAGTCCCGCTGCAGACCGAGGATGATACGGATTCTGTGCACGTCGGCGTTGCTGTACGAGCGATAACCGCTCTCGAGTCGTTCGGGGTTCACCAGCCCGTTATCGCCGAGGAATCGAAGTTTGGAGCTCGACAGATCGGGAAACTGAATCCGCAATTGTTGGAGGACCTGACCGATAGTCAGCCCTCCTGGCGCGCTGCCTGACTTCTGTGCGACCATCGTTTAGGAACCCGCGGAGATGTCGTGCCGTGACGGGTAAAACGTCATGCGGTATTTGCCAATCTGAATTTCGGAGCCATCCGACAAGGCGCCTTCGGAGGCGCGCTCTCCGTCGAGGTACGTCCCGTTCAACGAATCAAGATCGCGAACGGTGAACGCGACTCCGTCACGCGCAATCTCGGCATGGCGACGAGAAACCGTCACATCATCGAGAAAAATATCCGCATCCGGGTGTCGACCGGCGACGGTGAGGGGAATGTCGAGGAGGAAGCGGGCCCCGACCGTTGGACCGCGACGGACAATCAGCAGAGCGCTGCCCGACGGCAACGCGGCGATTGCGGCCTGTTCGTCTGCGGAGGTAGTCGCCTCGAGGTCGGCGAGTCGACGGGCGAAGTCATCACCGAGGTGTTCGGTGCTGGAACGGTCATCATCGTCGGCGCTCACGGTCCCTCCTTCGCACCAATTCTATAAGACCGTCGGGTGTGTTGTGCTACTGGGATTTGTCCGCATCAACTCACGCAGGTAGCCGACACCCGCCACCCAATAAATCACGCCGCCGCCGACACCCAGAAGCCAGCCGATTGTCCCGAGCGGAAGGACCACGTCGGGCCAGACTGTCCCCAGAACGATTACGGGGAACGCGAGGAAGAGGATGAATGTTCCGGTTTTCCCGACGAACGTCACGCGAGGAGCGTCGCGGATTCTCAGCTTGCGCGCGAGAAACACCGCGAGCAACAGAACATCGCGCGCGATGATCGCCACTACCAACGCAATCGGAATCATGTCCCGAATGACGAGGGCGAGCACGCTCGCCGCGATAAACAACCGGTCGGAAATCGGGTCGAGGTACATCCCGAGACGCGTAATTTGGTTGAACTTGCGGGCAATCAGTCCGTCGATGAAATCACTGGTTGACGCAAATAGCAGCACAATGAGCGCCCAGTAAAAGTCTCCCGAAACCATCAACCAAAAGAAAACGGGAACCGTCAG
>CAMDKN010000039.1 GCA_945901035.1 Gulosibacter massiliensis
GCAGATTTGTTAGGTTTGGTTCAATTCTCGTGGGGTTGTTTGCTGTTGCAGCATGGGTAACACTGTTTGTGGATCAGCTGCCTTGCTTTTTTGGTGGTAAAGGCTGTTAGGTGTAGTCAGACTATAAATCAGACTATTTCTCCACACAAATAAAAAACTCCCCCTATTTCTAGGGAGAGTTTTTTACTTCGTGGAGACTAGGGGAATCGAACCCCTGACCTCCTGCTTGCAAAGCAGGCGCTCTACCAATTGAGCTAAGTCCCCGTTTTTTACGGTTTCGGGAAACCGTGTGGGGCTACCAGGACTTGAACCTGGGACCTCTTCGTTATCAGCGAAGCGCTCTAACCACCTGAGCTATAGCCCCTGAACCTCCCCGAGCCTATCGCAATTCGAGACCCCCGAAAAATCGCTGGTGGTCCTGTTCGACTAGTCGTTCGTGAAGGCGATTCGGATTCCGCCGGTGATTCGCGCGATGAAATTGAACGCGAGCGACCCCAAGGCCCCGAGTACCGTTCCGCAGACGATCATCGTGATTGCCTGAACCAGCGTGAACACCATGACCGAGGGGAAGGACATCAGGTCGGTGAGGCCCAGGAAGTCGACGCCGATAATCGAACTAACGATTCCGTTCAGGGTGTCCACAACGCCGAGAACCGACAGCAACAACCACGCGCCGAAGTTGAATACCGCAAGGATGACCGCCGTCGACAGCGCGACGATGAACGAGTTCTTGGTCGCGGACCAAAAGTCGATGTGTACGAGACGCAGGCGAACCTGTTTGCTCGAGCTGTCTTTACTCATCTTCCACTTCTTCCTTTACATCCACGTCGGACTCGTCGTCGTGCGGTGATTCGATTTCTGCTGACGAGTCTAGATTACGCTCGACATTCCGTGCGATGGCGAGAATCCGATCTCCGTCGTCGGGGCGAGCAAATACGACTCCCATTGTGTCGCGTCCTTTCGCCGGAACGCCATCGACGCTCGAGCGAACGACCTTGCCGCCTTCCATGATGACGAGAACCTCGTCACCGTCATCGACGATCAGACCGCCCGTTAGCCCGCCGCGCTCATCGGTCAGTTTGGCCACCTTGATACCGATGCCACCGCGATTTTGGACCCGGTACTGGCTGACCTCGGTGCGTTTGGCAAACCCGCTTTCGGTCACCACAAAGACGTACCCCGAATCAGACACCACCGCGGCGGACAGTAATTGGTCGCCGGTGCGCAACGACAGCCCCTTGACACCCGCCGTCTTGCGTCCGGTCGGTCGCAGTGAGGCGTCGTTTGCCTGGAATCGAAGGGACATTCCCGATTTGGAGACCAACAGTATCTCGCTGTCGGAGTTCACCAGCATCGCGGACACCACGGCGTCGAGGAAGGTGGGTTGACCGTCATCCGTGAGCACGGGTTTTCCGTCATTACCTTTTTCCACCGCGAGGTCAATGGCAAACACTCCGCCGGAACGGTTGGTGTCATAGTCGGTCAGTTTGGATTTTTTGACCACACCCTTCCGCGTCGCCAAAACGAGATACTCGGCTCCCGCGTAGTTTCGCACGTCGAGGATTTGAGCGACGGATTCGCCGGGCAGCAAGGCGAGAAGGTTGGCGATGTGCTGGCCCTTCGCGTCGCGAGCCGCTTCTTGAAGTTCGTACCCTTTTGCGCGATAGACCCTGCCTTTGTCGGTGAAAAACAACAACCAGTGGTGGGTCGTCGTGACAAGAAAATGCTGAACGACATCGTCGGCGCGCAGTTTCGCGCCTTTGATTCCTTTGCCGCCGCGGTTCTGTGAACGGTAGTTGTCACTGCGGGTGCGTTTCACGTACCCCGCCCGCGTCACGGTAACGACAATCTCTTCCTCCGGAATCAGATCCTCGTTCCGGAGATCTCCCTCGCTGGGAACAATCGTCGTCCGGCGTTCGTCCCCGTATTTGTCGACGATTTCGGTGAGCTCGGTGCTGATGATTTCGCGCTGCACCGATTCGTCAGCAAGAATTCGCTTGTATTCGGCGATCTGCTGTTCGATCTCGTTCGCCTGATCCACGATTTTCTGGCGTTCGAGCGCGGCAAGACGACGCAATTGAAGGTTGAGAATCGCCATTGCCTGAATGTCGTCGATTGTGAGGAGTTTGATGAGCCCCGCCTTGGCGTCGTCCACGGTGGGCGACTTTCGAATCAAGGCGATCACGGCGTCGAGCGCGTCGAGCGCTTTGAGGTATCCGCGCAAGATGTGGGCATCGGCCTCGGCCTTGTCGAGTCGGAATTGTGTCCGGCGGATGATGACCGATACCTGGTGTTCCACCCAATAGGTGATGAACTGGTCAATCGGGAGCGTGCGCGGGACGCCGTCCACGATCGAGAGCATGTTGGCGCCGAAGTTGTCTTGAAGTTGAGTTTGACGATACAGATTGTTGAGGACAACTTTCGCGACGGCATCGCGCTTCAGGACGATAACGAGCCGCTGCCCGGTGCGGCCACTCGATTCGTCACGAATGTCCGCGATTCCCTGCAACTTGTTTTCTTTGACGAGATCGGCGATTTTCATCGCGAGATTGTCCGGATTGACCTGGTACGGAAGTGCGGTGATAACGAGACAGGTTCGGCCGTGAATTTCCTCGGTTTCGACAATCGCGCGCATGGTGATGGAACCATGCCCAGTCCGGTACGCCTCGTCGATGCCGGTTGTCCCCACGATGAGAGCGCCCGTGGGGAAATCGGGTCCCTTGACCCGCGCGAGAATAGCCTCGAGTAATTCCTCGCGAGACGCGGTGGGGTTTGCGAGGTGCCAGAGCGCCGCTTCGCTCACCTCGCGGAGGTTGTGAGGTGGAATATTGGTGGCCATGCCCACAGCAATTCCCACAGAGCCGTTAACCAACAGGTTCGGGAAACGCGCCGGCAGAATCGATGGCTCTTGGGTTCGACCGTCGTAATTGTCCTGAAAATCAACGGTGTTCTCGTCGATGTCGCGGACCATTTCCATGGCCAGTTGCGCCATGCGCGTTTCGGTGTATCGCGGCGCGGCCGCTCCGTCGTTACCCGGGGAACCGAAGTTTCCCTGGCCGGACGCCAGCGGATAGCGAAGGCTCCACGGTTGAACGAGTCGAACCAGAGCGTCGTAAATAGCGGAGTCCCCGTGGGGGTGGAACTGACCCATGACGTCACCGACCACACGCGAGCACTTGGAGAACGCTTTGTCGGGGCGATATCCGCCGTCGAACATCGCGTAGAGCACACGGCGGTGAACCGGCTTGAGTCCGTCACGAACGTCGGGCAATGCCCGACCGACAATCACACTCATCGCATAATCGAGATACGACCGCTGCATCTCCATCTGCAGATCGACTTGTTCGATCCGTTCCCCTGGTTGGTCTGTCATGTCCGTGTCCTTTTATCGCGCCCCTAGATGTCGAGGAAGCGCACGTCTTTCGCGTTTTGTTGTATGAACGTTCGGCGAGCGCCGACGTCCTCGCCCATCAGGGTGGAGAACACGCTGTCCGCGATGGCAGCGTCGGTGAGCGTCACCTGCAACAGCGTCCGAGATTCAGGGTTCATCGTGGTGTCCCACAATTCCTGGTGGTTCATTTCACCCAGGCCCTTGTAGCGCTGAATGCCGTTGTCTTTGGGAAGCTTTCGGCCCGCCCCGGTTCCTTCCTCGATCAGTGCGTCGCGTTCGCGGTCCGAATAAACGTATTGATGGGGTGCGTTGCTCCACTTGAGGCGATACAGCGGCGGCTGTGCGAGATACACAAAACCCGCGTCAATCAGGGGCCGCATGTACCGGAACAACACGGTCAACAGCAGCGTCGTGATGTGTTGCCCGTCGACGTCAGCGTCCGCCATGAGGACGATTTTGTGATACCGAACCTTGTTGATCGAAAACTCGGTGTCGATTCCCGCGCCGAACGCGGTGATCATCCCTTGTATCTCGGTGTTCGCGAGTGCACGATCCAGTCGCGTTTTTTCCACATTCAAAATCTTTCCCCGAAGCGGCAGAATGGCCTGCGTTTCGGGGTTTCGTCCCTGAACCGCCGAGCCGCCGGCGCTATCGCCCTCGACGATGAAAATCTCGGACAGTGAGGGGTCTTTCGATTGGCAATCCTTCAGTTTCCCGGGCATGCCGCCCGATTCGAGGAGTCCTTTGCGTCGAGTCTGCTCGCGCGCTTTTCGAGCGGCGATGCGCGCGGCCGACGCCTGAATTGCCTTGCGGATGATGTCTTTCGCCTCGACCGGGTGACTGTCAAACCAGTCTCCGAGTTTGTCTCCGACCGCCTTCTGCACAAAGGACTTCGCCTCGGTGTTTCCCAGCTTGGTTTTCGTCTGTCCTTCGAACTGCGGTTCGGCGAGTTTCACCGAAATCACGGCCGTCAGTCCCTCGCGAACGTCGTCACCCGACAGGTTCTCGTCTTTCTCTTTTAAAATCCCCTTGTCGCGGGCGTACTTGTTGATCAGTGTGGTCAAGGCCGCGCGGAAGCCCTCTTCGTGAGTCCCGCCCTCGTGCGTATTGATTGTGTTCGCGTAGGTGTGAATGCTTTCGGAATAGGAATTCGTCCACTGCATCGCCAACTCGAGCGAGATCGTGCGCGCTGCGTCTTCGGATTCGAGTCCGATGATGTCCGGGTGGATGACCTCGATCTTCTTCGCCGAATTGAGAAATTCCACGTAGTCCATGAGCCCGCGTTCGTACATGAACGAATCGGAACGAGAGTCCCCGCGTTCGTCCTTCAGGTCGATTCGAAGGTTCTTGTTCAAAAACGCCATCTGCTGAAACCGGGTGCGGAGTGTCTCGTAGTCAAAGTGAGTGGTTTCAAATATTTCGGCGTTCGGCCAAAACGTGATGGTGGTGCCGGTCTCGTCTGTTGCGACGCCCTTTGCCAACGGTTTTTCCGGAACACCGTCATGAAAGCGCTGCGAGTAGATGTTTCCTTGACGTCGAACATCTACTTCGAGTGTCGTCGACAGTGCGTTCACCACTGATGAGCCGACCCCGTGGAGTCCGCCCGATACGGCGTAACCGCCGCCACCGAATTTTCCGCCCGCGTGAAGGATGGTCAGGACGACCTCAACGGTGGACTTTTTCTCGGTGGGGTGCATGTCGACGGGAATTCCACGACCGTTGTCGACCACGCGGACGCCACCGTTCGCGAGAAGTGTGATGTCGATCACACTGCAGTGGCCGGCGAGTGCCTCGTCGACTGAATTGTCCACAATTTCGTAAACAAGGTGGTGGAGACCGCGCTCGCCCGTGGAGCCGATATACATTCCGGGCCGTTTGCGAACGGCCTCAAGGCCTTCGAGGACCTGAATGTTTCCTGCTTCGTATTCGTCGGGGATTTCCTGCGCTTTTTTCCCGGCCATGACAACTCCTCTGTGGTGCCCCGTGAGGACCAATCCTGTGGCTTTTATTCTACCGCCGATAGGTGTCCGCCGAGCGGAAATCAGCGCTTCTGCGCGCCTAGATTTCGCGTTGCTAGCAAATGTGTCTAATTAGCCGTAAGTATCGCGCGGACCACGCCATTTGACGCTACGAGGGCCACGAATTTGATTGGGTACCCCCGGTCCAACCACGGAAATCTTGACGAGACCGGAATCAGGGAACCGCGCGAGGATTCCTGCCAATATTTCGTGGCGCAAAATTCGCAGGTTTGTCGCCCATGCTGACGAGTCACATCGAACCGTCACTAGTTCGTCGGTTATCTCGGGAATTGTGTGGGCGGCGACATCATCACCGACGATGTCGGCCCAGTTGTCGAGCACTGATTCTCGGGCCAAGAACGGTGCCCAGCCACGGCCCGTTATGGTGTTGCCCACCAGGTCGCCTATCGTCAGCGGGTCACGCCCCGGCTCGAACGCAAGCGAGCCGGTGGGTTCTGCGATGACAAACGTCGCTTTGCGCTTTCTACCCGAGAACACCTCGGCGATGTGGTGAAAAAACCGCACCGCTTCGGTGGGATCAACCGGAGGTTTCGGCATCGATGTGTCCGTTCGCCACGAAGTGTTGTGTACCCGCGAGAGTAGCAGGAATCGTCGACACGTCGGCCGCGGTGATGATGACGTGCTCTATTCCCACGAGGTGGTCGCCGAGCCGGTTGCGGCGCCCCGCGTCCAATTCAGAGAACACATCGTCCAAAACCACGACCGGGTCTCCGGCCACCGAGGTTCGGCGTACAAAGTCGACCTGGGAAAGCCGCAGGGCAAGCGCTGCGGACCAAGCCTCCCCTTGACTGGAGTGCGATCGGGCGGGTAATGCGTTGAGCGTGATAACGAGATCATCGCGGTGGGGTCCCGCAAGGGTCATGCCCCGATCAATTTCGTCGCGCTGATGTGAAGCAAATTTTTCCGAGAGCTTCCGCCTTACGTCCTCATCGGGGATATCGGGCCCGATTGACTCCGACAACGACAGTGCGGCCACGTCCTCGGACGACGCGATCGCGCGATAGTGTCCCGCGACGCCGGTTCCCAACTCGGCGACTAACCGTCGTCTCGCCACCATGATTCGCGACGCATAATCGATCAATCTGTCGGTCCACGTGTCGAGCGAACCGCGCTCTGCTTTCGGATTCGCTCGCAAGGACTTAAGAAGCATGTTTCGTTGCCGTAGGACGCGTTCGTAATCAGTGATGTCCCCCGCCGAGGTCGACGACGACTCGGTGAGTATGTCGTTCATGAACGACCGGCGATGTTCGGGCTCACCACGAATGAGATCCATGTCCTCGGGCGCAAACAACACGAGTGGCAACAGGCGTGCCAACTCACGGCGGGAGGAGGGGGACCCGTTTACATGAATCACATTGCTGCCCGACGTGGTCACTTTGAGGTCGACAGACAACGTTCGCTCGTTATAGTTCACCGCCAGGCGAATAATAGCCTCGTGGGATCCTTGCCGGACGAGAACGGAATCAGTGGAGGTCCGGTGTGAGTGGCCGAGCGCAGCGTAGACAAGCGCCTCGACGAAATTGGTTTTCCCCTGGCCGTTCGATCCCACGAAAATCGTTGGTGAGCCATCGAAAAGAAATAGCTGGTGTTCGTAATTCCGCCAGCCACTTAGCTCCGCGGACAGGATTTTCATGGACTAGCGGTTGAGAAGGTTGGGCTGCATCAGGTACCGATACGCCTGCTCGACCGACTGGGATTCCTTCGACGAGTGTGCGGTGAACAATACCGGTCCTGCCTTTGCGGGATCGGACGACGGCGTGAAGCCCAGCCGCACGAACTCGCTGTGTGCACCTACCACGCCGTCGACCACCAGTCGTGGTTTGAGCCACACGAAAACCTCGTCACCCACCAGGTGGGCGTCGACGGTTTCACTCGCGCTGGTCGTCTCCGCCGCGCTGGTTTCCAGAAGCACGCCGTCCGAACTGAAGGTGTATTTGATGGCCCCATCTCGCTCAAGCACGAGTGACATGCGCCGGGTTGCGTCAACCAGGTCGGATGACAAGACGATTGCGTAGGACGACCCGCCCCCCTTTTCATCCAACAACCCCCGCACCTTGGGGAATGACCCTTTAGCGAGAGACGAGGTCACGACGCGATTACCTGCGGAGATGGCCAAGAGCTCGCGGTCCCCTCCGGCTAACAGCGAAAAGGTCACCGTTTCATCGGTTTGAAACATTTTTCCGGCCTCGATGAGAACGCGTGCGGGAACCAGAATTTGTGTGGGTTCGCCAGCAGCCGCGTCTTTCCACGGGATATCTCGAGACGCGATTCGATAACGATCGGTCGCGGTAAACGAAATAACTGTTGGCGTAAATTCAACCGAGATGTTCATAATCGCCGGTTGGCCGTCGTCCTTGAGAGCGGCAACACCAACTTGAGCAATCGCTTCCGCGAGCAGTTCGCCGTCAAACGTGCCGCTCGTGGGTGGAACTTCCGGGAGGTTTGGATATTCGTTCAGCGGCATGACCGACATGGTGAATTTCGCCGTTCCCGACGAAATTACCATTTTGTTTTCGACCAGGGCGACGTTGACCGTATCGCCTGGGAGCCGCGTCACGATATCGGCCAGTAGCTTTCCTGATACGAGGACCGAGCCGGCCGTGGCGACGTCGCCGGCGATGGTGGTTCGAGTGGATACGTCGTGATCAAAGGACGCAAACATCACTCCGTTATCGGAGCAGTCGATGCGCACTCCGGTGAGGGCAGGGTTCGTGCTTTTCGTCGTGAGAAGTTTGGTGACGAAGATTACCGCCTGAGCAAGCACGTCTTTGTTGGATTGGAACTTCACGACAAGCCTTTCGAATGAGAGCGGTCTCTCATTGTGCCATAAACGAGCGACACCGCGACAGTGAGATTGGTATGAGTTAAATCATCAACGAATGACACAATCGTCTTAACGTCGGTGGATATGTGGGTAACTCGTCGATTCGGGACGCTTCTGGCTGAACTACACGCGTGGAAGTTGTCAGCATCCTGTGGGTATAAATCGTAGGGTCGGGGAGTAGCCACGACCCGAACGGGGTTATCCCCCGAAATAACGGCCACACCAGCGAGCGTGCGCACTTATCAACAGCATCCTGTGGAAACTATCGTCTACCGGGACGATTGTTTGATGACGTGAGTGAGGTCCGCGATCTGGTTGTATATCGATCGGCGCTCTTTGATCAGCTCGGTGATTTTGGTGTTGGCGTACATGACGGTGGTGTGATCCCGGCCGATAAGCTGCCCAATTTTGGGAAGTGACAGCGACGTCAATTCTCGGCACAGATACATAGCGATTTGTCGAGCTTGAGCGATTGCGGCCGCGCGTGAGTTTCCATAAATATCGTCCAGCGAGATCTCAAAATATCGCGCGACGTGTTCGATGATGTCGGTCGGGGAAATGTCGCCCTCATCGAGTGTGATGAGGTCTTTCAGAATTGTCTGGACCAACGACAGATCGACCGGGACACGGTTCAGACTGGCGAACGCACTGACCCGGATGAGGGTTCCCTCTAATTCACGAATATTGGAGGACACCTTGGAAGCGATGTACTCGAGCACGTCGTCGTCGATTCCGAGGTTTTCAAGGGCCACCTTCTTTCGCAAGATGGCGA
>CAMDKN010000040.1 GCA_945901035.1 Gulosibacter massiliensis
GCCGGTGGCGGACCCGCCGACGTGATCGACATCACCGTCACGCTCGCCGAGCACATGCTCGAACTCTCGGGTATGTCGGGTGTCGATGTCCGATCGCATCTGACCAACGGCAAAGCGATGGACACGTGGCGGGCGATGGTGTCGGCTCAGGGCGGCGACCCCGACGCCGCTCTGCCCGTGGCCTCGG
Source organism: Gulosibacter massiliensis (assembly GCA_945901035.1). Lineage (GTDB taxonomy): Bacteria > Actinomycetota > Actinomycetes > Actinomycetales > Microbacteriaceae > MWH-TA3. Next base: position 188 of record CAMDKN010000040.1, read on the forward strand.
ACACACACGTCGTCGTTGCCGACCGTGACGGAGTCGTTGCACGGATGGACGCGTTGCCGTTCGGAATCGCCGCCTGGCGCCTCGGTGCGGGCCGCGCACGTAAAGAAGACCCCGTCATTCACGCTGCGGGAATCGACCTCGCGGTCAAACCCGGGGCACGCGTGAAGAAGGGCGACGTTCTCTTCACCCTGTCGGCGAACGAACCCGCCCGCTTTGACCGTGCGCTCGAGGCGCTCGAGGGCGGTTGGGAAATCGGCGATGCCGTCGTCGACCACGGTCCACTCATCGCCGAGGTCATCACCGGATGAGCCGTATCGGACTTCCTCAGGTAACGCCCGGAGACCGACCCACTCACGTGTTTCCGGGGACCGACGTGATCGTCGAGTCGCTCCCCAAGATCTCGCTTCACGACCACCTCGACGGCGGCGTTCGCCCGTCGACCATCGTGGACCTCGCCACGGCGGTGGGCATCGAGATTCCCGCGACCACGCCAGTTGAATTGAACGAGTGGGTTCGTGCCAACGCGGATTCCGGCAACCTCGTTGATTACCTCGCGACCTTCGAGGTCACGTTGTCCGTCATGCAGACCGCCGACAACCTCGAGCGGATTGCGCGGGAGTTTGTCGAGGATTTGATCGCAGACGGTGTCGTCTACGCCGAAGTGCGGTGGGCACCAGAATTGCACCTCACTGCGGGCTTGACGATGCGCGACGCGATCGACGCGGTGCAGCGTGGAATCGAATCCGCCGCCGATGCCGGACGATCCGAGGGAAACGCAATCCAGGTTCGGCAGTTGTTGTGTGCGATGCGCCAAGCCAACAACGCGGACGCGGTCGCAGATCTCGTCATCGAATACCGCGGTCGCGGGGTCGCGGGGTTCGATATTGCCGGCCCCGAAATCGGTTTCCCCGTCTCGCGTCTCGCGACGGCGTTCGCCAAACTCGACGCGGCGTGGGTTCCCCGAACCATTCACGCCGGCGAGGCCGACGGTCTCGACAGCATCGACGGTGCACTTCTGGACGGTCGCGCACTTCGGCTGGGGCACGGGGTTCGCATCACCGATGATTTCACGATCACCGACTCTGGATCCGCTCAACACGTGGTGATGGGGGCTCTCGCCGAATGGGTTCGAGACCGCCGTGTCGCGCTCGAAATCTGCCCCACGTCGAACGTGCACACCAACTCCTTCACGCGATTTGGCGAGACAATCGAGACCCACCCGTTCGACCTGCTCTATCAACTCGGGTTTGCGGTTACCGTCAACACCGACAACCGGCTGATGAGCGGAACGAGCCTGTCCCGCGAAATCGCCAACCTTGCAGAAGTGTTCGGTTATTCCCTCGACGACGTTCTCGAGTGGCAACTCACGGCGGCTCGATCGGCCTTTGTGCCCGTCGAGGACCGCGACGATTTGGTCGAGTTCATACTCGACGCGTATTCCCGCTGACGCGTCGCTACGGCAGGTTCCAGGTGACGACCTGATATTCGGTTTCCGAACTGATCCAGAAGAAGGTCGGATCGCCGACGCCAGGGGATGCCCAGAGCATCGGTTCGTAGCCCTCGGTCGGATCGACCGTTGGCACGGGTTCACCCGTGGAGGTGTCACCCGTCGCGACATCCCACGTAATGAGTTCGACGTCTCCGATGGCGTCGCCGTCAAACATCGAGCGCGCAAACGAGATCTGACCGAACTCGCTGTCGGAACCGAGGGGCACGAGTTCCCCGCTCCACACGTCGGCCATTCCGGGGTATCCCGTGTCCACTTCCGCCGACAGAGTGAAGGTGTCACCGTTGGTGAGTTTCACGATGTGTTCGTTGGGGAAATAGTTCCTCCGGGCCCAGTAGGGTTGCGCGACGACACCCAGCCAGGTTCCCTCCGTCGCGCCGGGCACCAGTTGCAGGCTCTCCACCGCACGCGCACCGAAAGGGTTCGCGGGCAGGGACACAATGTTGCGAGTGCCGTCCGGTTCGATACTGGAGATGACGAATTCGCTTCCGAGTCGCTTGAACTTCGAACTCTGGGTATAGACCAACACGGCGGTTTCGCGGTCGGTTGCCGCCGGGTTCACCGACACGTCCATGAACACCAGTTCGGCGCCACCCATCGACGATGAGGGGAATCCACCGACACCGACGAGAGTGTTGTCCGCCGAGGTGTCAACCATGACGAGAGCCGACACGGGCACGTAGCGGCTCTTTTTGCTTGCCTTGTAGTGACAATCGACTCGCAGTAACGGTTTCTCCATCGGCGCGGAAATCGGTTCGACGTAATCGATGACAGCGTTCGGTCGGTCGCAGAACACGGCGAGAGCGGATTCGTCGATGGCGACGGTGTTCGTGCTCGATGTCGTCATCGACCCGGTGGTCATCATCATCGATCCGGACTGGGCCACCCGCGGCGACCGTGACGACAGGGAGAACCCGGATTCCCAATAGCTGGCGGCGAACCAGTGGGAACCGCCGGCACCCCACCGGCCAACGTGCGCGACCCCGGCGCTGCCGGGGAAATCGATGTTCGCGACCCCGTCCCCAGCGAACGAGTCGTTGTCACCCGACGCCCCGAGGTGCGTTAGCAGGTTGGATTCGTCGCCGGAGTCGTCAGATTCGCTCTCGAGCGCGAACACGCCACCGAAACCGTCGGACACCATGAGCGGGGGCTCCCCGCCCGACCACGAGAATGCCGAGGGCAACGTTCGCGTCACATCGGAAGCACTCGGCGTACCGCTCTGTGTCCCGGTATCGAGCGGTCCGGCGTAATCCTGACGGCAGGGTTCCAGGATCGACGAACCCCCTTTTCGCAGGTCGGCGGTGACCGTGACCGTCACGTTGCCGACATCCGGGGTGGTGACCCAGCCGGCTGCGGTATCGGTGAGGTCCTGTAACGGTTCCTCGCCCTCCAAACTCACCGACTCGGACTCTGGTGTCCACCAGTCGACCCAGGGGACGACCGTCGATTGGCTTTCGGAAATCGCCAATCCCTCAAACTTCACGGCAAACACTCGTGCCGCCTCGTCACCGTTGTCAATCAGGGATTCGTCGACACACATTGTGGCCTGCACGGTGATGTCCGACACATAATCGGTGTTCACCGTGATGCTGGATTGGTCGGAGGCTTCGATGAGGGCGTAGGCGTCGAATGACAGTCCGTCGTCCGTCGTGATGAGTCGACCGTTCCCGCGATATTCGGCTTCATCCGCGTCGCTCCACATCGTGCCGTCTTCCGTGGATTCCGGCATCAGCACGACCGCGGAATACGTGACCGTATCGACGCAGGTTCGTTGGGGTAGCACGAATTTGGTCGTGAACAAATCAGATTCGTAGCAGTCGTCGTCGGTCGAGTTGGTCCCCTCCCACTGGTAGAAGAGCGAAAGCGACTGGAAGAAGTCGGGGGAACCGTCCGTCACAGAGAAATCCGAAGTCGTGAACTTGTACTTCTTTTTCTCGGGGCGACCCCAACCCGACCATTCGGGTCCGATTATCGCCGAGAATTTTGCGACCGCGTCCTCCCCCGTGAAGAAGTCGAGAGTCGTTCCGTCACTGTGTCCGTTGCGGTAATACGTCCAGTCCGCCACCGTTACGGGTGCTGAATTCGCAGCGGGTGCCGCGATCAGGGCACCGAAAATTCCCAGGGCGAGGGTAACAACCATCGACATCAATTTCTTCATTGAGTATCCTTCACCATTGTGTGTTGAGTCAGCATAGGCAGCCGGCGCCGCCGTGTCAATGCCTGGAGGTGAACATCATCCGACTTCACCGTGAACAACGGTGCTCGCCTCGTCGCCGGAACACAGAAGGTTCGCGGGGTTGTCGACGCAGGTGGCACACAGAATCGCGCGGTGGCGGCACTCGAGGTTGGAACAGTTGACCACGGTCGAGGAGCCCGACCCGCAGTTGTCACACTCGCCGATGACCGCAGCCGTGTCGCTGAAAGTGACGGCCATCCGTTCGTCGAACACGTACAGCGAACCTTCCCACAGGCCTTTGTCGCGGAACGCCTCGCCGTAGCGGACGATACCGCCCGCAATCTGGTACACCTCGGTGAAACCCCGATTGAGCATGGCCGCACTGAGGATCTCGCAGCGAACTCCGCCGGTGCAGTAGGTGACGATGGGTTTGTTTTTGAGGTGGTCGTACTTGCCGCTGTCGAGTTCGGCGATGAAGTCCTGACTGGTTCGCACGTCGGGTACGACGGCGTTTCGGAATCGACCGATTCGGGCCTCGAAGGCGTTACGCCCATCGAAAAACACCACGTCGTCGCCACGCTCAGCAACGAGTTCGTTGACCTGTTGCGGGCTGAGGTGGGGTCCGCCGTTCAGGACACCCTCGGGTCCGACGACGATCTCGTCGGGCGAGTTGAATCCGACCAGTTCCGGTCGCACTTTGACGCTGAGTCGGGGAAAGTCGTTCCCCGTCCCGTCCGACCACTTCACATCCATCTTCGCGAAGCCGGGGTACTGTTTGGTGGCCTTCGCATAGCGTTTGACGGCGTCAATCGGCCCGCCGACGGTTCCGTTGATGCCGTGCGGCGAAACGATGATTCGTCCGGTCAGCCCGTGTTGTTCGCACAGTGCCCGCTGCCACAAGACAACCGCCTGCGGATCAGCGACCGGCGCGAACGCGTAGTAGAGGACGATTTTGTTGAGGACCACGGAGTTCAGTGTAGAGGGGAAAGAAAAGGGTGCCGCGACGTCTTCCGCCGCGGCACCCGATTCGATTGGGTTAGGGTGCCGTGCTCCACGCCGTCGTGGAGTACGTGTCGGCTCCGGTCATTGTGAAATACGTGGTTCCGCTCGGGCCGTTCCCCGAGAAGAATCCGCCGATCCGCCAGGAGTATTGCCCAAATCCCCTGAGTTCGACGATATCGCCGTTGGTGACAGCGCCGGTCGAGGTATTGACCGAGGCGACAGTTACCCTGTCGATGTTCTCGCCGTCGTCCCACAGCAACCAGTCGTAGGGGTCCCCGCCGTTAATCGACATCAACCACTCGCCAGTGGACACCTTTTTGACGATACTAAACCGCGGGTTGAGCCCGAAATCCGTCATGTCGTCGAGAGAGATGCTTTCACCCTCGGTTATCGCAGATCCGGCAATCGTGAAGAGGTTAGCCGGGATGGGTTCCCACTCTTCACCTCGGGTGGACGTCATTCCCACCCACTCGCCTGCTGACGACCCGGGCGCGATTTGAACGGTGTACGGCTCGCCCGGTTCGGCCCACGGACTTTCGGTTAACGGAGTCGTCGTTGACACGCCTGCGGCCGTAAGGGTGGTGATGGATCGAGCACTTACGTCGACGTCCCCTCCGGTGCAATCGGTGTCGTTCGATGTGGTGCTTGTGTAGACGATAAGCGCAACGTCGGTTCCAGTCGCTGCGCTATTGGAACCGAAGGATGTCCCCACACACGGACGCGTCTTCGTGGGTGCGCCGAGCCTCTGCACCAGGGTCGGGACGTTGTTCACGATGGACACGAGGACATCTTGATAGCTGTTTTTCTTTACGCAGTACACCAACGCTGTCGGGTTGACGGTTGGAGTGCTGAGCGTACCCATCCAGTAGACGGTGAAGCCTCGGTCGCACATTTTCGTCAGGGAGGACTTGGTGAGCGTTTGCGTTACCGGAGTTGCGCCTGTCATCGTCGAGGTGGTGTATTCCCAGTTGCCCTTGGCTTTTGACACCAGTGTGAACTGATTGGCTCCGGCCGCACCGTAGCGTCCGAGGTCAAAATTTCCGTTGGAGTCGGACGTGAGGGTTCGCCCACCGGTCCCGTTGTAGTCGTTCTGCGGACCAGATGCTCCGAGTTGAACGAGGGTGACCGCTCCGGCGCCTTCGTCGTTAGTCAGACCGTAGTGGAACATGCCCCCGAACCCGTCTAGATAAACCCCGTAGCGGTCCCAGTTGTTGTTGCCAGTGAAGGTCTCGCTGGGCATCGCTCGATCGTCCGTCGTTGTGGCTTGCGGGCCGTCACCGTTGATGATGGTGACTTCGGGCCACAATGGTTCTGTGGCGGCCGGAGGGCATTCCTCGAGAACTGAATCTCCGAGGAGTTCGACGTCTGCGGTCGCGATGTGAGTTCCTGTCGCGTCTTCCGAGTCCAAGCGCACCCAGAAAGAGATACTTTGGTCGTACGGGTTGTCCTCCGGAACGAGGTAGGTGCTCGCCGGTTCACCGTTGTCGTCGTAGTAACTGACGACCAGGTCCTCGGACGAAACCGCATTTCCGCCTTGGCTCCATGACACGTCAATGGTCAATTCGTCGCTACCGTCGACCAAGTCCTCGTTGAGGCACAACTCAAAATACGCGTTAACGTTACTTTCGGTCGAATCTAACGTAACGCTCGCGACATCGGTTTTCTGAACGTTTCCAGAGAAGAAGCGACCGGCGCCGACAGCGCTGCCGACGTCCTTCTTGCCCACCTTCAACACCTGGGACATGCTGTTAGTGACAACCGTCTTCGGCGAACCAGTGTCGTTCGAGACGGTGATCTGGTCCTCCACGTTTAAGTAATCTAGGCAGCGGTTTGCCACAGTAATCTTGAGCGTCGCGGATTCTTGGAAAAAGTACCCACCCCCATCCTCGAGGTCGCTACACATCGGGTCGGCCTCCGTAGAACCGGACCAGTAGCGATACTTTTCATCGCTCAACGAAGTGAGCCCAGCCATCGATGCTGTTGTCTGGGTGAACGCGGACCGGCTGATTACTGACTTGAGGGGCGCGGGCCACGCGTAGTCCTCGTCAAGATATTGCCCGCTGAAAATGGTCACTCTCTCGTCATCGTTGACGAGCATCGATCCGGGAGCGGACGCTTCTCGATTGAATTCATACAACGTGGGGCTGTATCCGCCCCCGTTGGCATTTGCAGCGGGTGCGATTGCCGCGAGTGATGCGGCTACAAGGCCGAAAGTGGTCCACGCGGCGATGCGGGAACGAAATTGACGAACAGACATTTGGCTTTGTTCCTAACGGTAAGGGTTTTTTAACTTTACCAACTTCTTCAATCCCTGTCTAGAGAACGAGGGATTATCACTGCCGTGGATCGGTCTATCCCGTAACGAGGACTTCGTCGTAACCGCGCAGGACGAACGTCGGTCGGCGCACAGGTTCACCCGCGAGTTCGAGCCGAGGGAAGCGATCGATGAGGGCGGGCAGGGACACCGCCATTTCCAGTCGCGCGAGCGGAGCACCGATGCAGAAGTGAATTCCCGCCCCGAACGCGATGTGGGGGTTTGTCTCTCTGGTCAGGTCCATGGTGTCGGCATCGTCGAACACATCGGCGTCGCGGTTGGCGGCGCCGAGTAGCGCCGCGATTTTCTGACCGGCCCGAATCGCCACCCCGTTGATCTCGGTGTCGGACGTCGCTGTTCGCTCGAACAGTTGTAGCGGCGAATCGAATCGCAGGAATTCCTCGAGAGCGGTGCGGGAAACCCCGCGGGGGTCTTCACGCAGAGGCTTCATCGTTGTCGGTCGGCGAAGCGCCGCGACCATTCCGTTGCCGAACCCGTTGACGCTCGCTTCGTGCCCCGCGTTCAGGAGCAGCACGCAGGTCGCGATGAGTTCCTCGACGCTGAGTCGCTCGCCGTCCTTTTCGACGGCCACGAGGGTGCTGATGAGGTCGTTACCGGGCCGGGCCTTTCGCAATTCCATCAATTCATGGACCTAGTCGGCAAACTCCGTCGCCGCGGCTCGGGCCTCGGATTTATGAACATCGCTGGGGTTGACCTCGTACATTTTGACGATCGACTGCGACCACGGTCTCAACAGATGTTCATCGGCGTCAGGGAAACCGAGCATGTGGGCGATCACCTTGACGGGGAGTGGCTCGGCGAAGTCACCGAGAAGATCGAATTCGCCGTTTGCCGCGAGTTTAGCCGCGCAGTCATCGAGCAAGGACTGGGTGATTCGTTCGATATCGGGCGTGAGTGCGGTGATGGTGCGCGGATTGAACGCTTTGCTGACGAGCGACTTGAGCCTCGTGTGCTTGGGAGGTTCGGAATCGAGAATCGAATCCGAGTGGAGGTAATTGAAGTCGTGCCATTCGGTCTCGGGCGTCTTCGGGGTGAAAATCCTGCCGAGCGACTTGTTGCGCAGAACCGCGTTGGCGTCGCTGTGCCGCGGGGCCAGGAACATCCCGGTCGGTTCGTGCCAGAAGGGCTTTCCGACCGCCCTTGCCTCGGCCAGGGCAGGATACGGGTCGACGAGGAAATCCTTGTCGGCGAAATCAAGCAACGGTGCCCTTGGTTTCGGTCATGCGATAAATGCCCGGAGGTCTGATTCGATCGCCGCGACGACATCGGCAACACGGGCCGATCGGTCCGAACCGTCACGGACGGCCGCATCGATATAGATTTTGAGTTTCGGCTCGGTCCCACTCGGTCGGACGATTACGCGCGATCCGCCCTCGACGGTCAGCCGAATCAAGTCCGTCGGCGGGAAGTTCTCGAATCCGTTCGCAAAGTCGTCCACTGCGATCACCGCGTGACCGCCGAGCATCGTCGGCGGTGACTCGCGAAACGTCGACGAAATCGTGGCGATGTCGGCAGCGTTCGTCACTCGAATCGAAATCTGGGTGGAGGCGAATGCGCCGAAACGATCCGCGAATTCTTCCAGGTGGTCGGCGACGGTCAGCCCGCGTTCCTGGAGCTCACCCGCCATCGCGAGGAAATCAACCGCGGCCGAGATGCCGTCCTTGTCGCGCACCTTGTCGGGGTCCACGAGGTACCCGAGTGCTTCCTCGTATCCGAAAATCAGATTCGGAACGCGGTTCACGAACTTGAAACCCGTGAGCGTGTCCGAGTGCGCGATGCC
>CAMDKN010000041.1 GCA_945901035.1 Gulosibacter massiliensis
CCCTACGTGAGCCCCATTGTTCGAAAGCTTGCCCACGATCGCGGAGTTGACCTCAACGGACTTGTCGGCACGGGAATTGGCGGGCGAATTCGGAAAGAAGACGTGCTGTCTGCGGCGAACTCCGCCGCGGCGGCGGCGCCCAGTCCTGCGGTCGCTGCTCCGGTCTCGGCCCCGGCGGCCGTTGCTGCTCCGTCGGTCAGTTCGGCTCCCTCCTCCCCCTCGGCCCCGGCGGCGACCGTGTCGGCTTTGCGCGGAACGAGCGTTCCGATGTCACGCCTTCGCAAGGTCATTGCGGAACGAGCCGTTCAGTCCATGGTGTCCACCGCCCAGCTCACCACCGTCGTGGAAGTCGATGTCACCGCGGTGTCCCAGCTTCGAGACGCGATCAAAGCGAACTTCCTCGCGGCAACCGGCCACAAGCTCACGTTCCTGCCGTTCTTTGTGAAGGCGGCGGTCGAAGCGCTCCAGGCCTACCCCATCATCAACAGCACGGTCCAGGGTGACGACATCGTCTATCCGGCGTTCGAAAACATCTCCATCGCGGTCGACACGGAACGAGGCTTGCTGACTCCCGTGATTAGCAACGCGGCAGGAAAAACCATCGCCACACTGTCTGGCGAGATTGCGGACTTGGCCGCCCGAACCCGCGACAACAAGCTCACCCCGGACGAACTTCAGGGTGGGACATTTACCGTGACCAACACGGGCTCGCGGGGTGCACTGTTTGACACGCCGGTCGTGTTCCTGCCCCAGTCCGCAATTCTGGGTCTCGGCCTGGTCGTCAAACGCCCCGTCGTCGTGGCGGGTGACAGCATCGCCATTCGCTCGATGGTCTATCTCGCACTGTCCTACGACCACCGTATTGTCGACGGCGCCGATGCCGCACGATTCCTCGGTGTGATGAAATCTCGTCTCGAAGCCGGCGCGTTCACCGCCGCCGACCTGGGCTACTAGGAGTAACGGCTATGGCAAAGGAAAAAGGCCGCATCGGCCAAATTGTTGAGGTACTCGGCATCGTCATCAAACGAGATCGCCTTTCGATTCTCTGGCTGTCACTCGGAACTCTCGGCCCGATTGCGGGTGGCGTGGCGATTGCTCTCTTCGGAACGGGTGGCGAACCGATTAGTTTCGTGGTCTCCATCATTCTCGGGTTGATGACGGGGTTACTGGGGTTCCTCATCGTTCTCGGACAGTTGACCCAAAAACTGATGTATCGCAACCTGCAGGGGCAAGCCGGAGCAGTGTCGTCGCTCGTGAAGAACCAACTCCGTCGCTCCTGGCGAGGCTCGGAAGTGCCGATCCGAATGAACAAGGCTCAGGACCTCGTTTATCGTTTGGTCGGACGTCCCGGTGTCGTGCTCATCACGGAAGGCGTTCGTTCGCGTGTGTCACCGCTGCTGGAGGACGCCCGTAAAGAAGCGAGCCGGATTGTCCCCGGTGTTCCTGTGCACGTTCTGCACGTCGGGGACGACGGCCTGCAATTGAAGAACGTGTTCCCCACGCTCTACAAGCTCAAAGGTTCGATCCGACGCCAGGAGATTTTGGTCATCTCGAACCGGTTGAATTCGATTGCGAAAACACCCGCGTCGATGATGCCGAAGGGTATCGATCCGACCAAGATGCGGGCACCGCGACCTCGTTAGCGATTACGCAAGTCGTAACATTCCGGAAACATTCGCGTGACCGTGTCGACACACGTCATGGGTAACCTTAGGGACAACAGCACTTCCCCTCATTTCCTCAGGAGACACCATGTTCACGACACCCGCCGAGGTACTCGACTACATCGCGAAGGAAGACGTCAAGTTCCTTGACATTCGGTTCACTGACCTTCCCGGCGTTCAACAACACTTCAACATTCCCGCGAGCACCGTCGACGAAGAATTCTTCACCGTCGGCCAGCTCTTTGACGGCTCGTCCATCACCGGATTTCAAGGGATTGCGGAGAGCGATCTGCAGCTCATTCCCGACGTGACCACCGCCTATGTCGACCCATACCGCGTCGAGAAGACCATCGTCCTCATCTTCGACATTTACAACCCGCGAAACGGCGAGATTTACCACCGCGACCCGCGTCAGGTCGCCAAGAAGGCCGAGAAGTACCTCGCCTCGACCGGTATCGCGGACACCGCGTTTTTCGCCCCTGAAGCGGAGTTCTTCATCTTCGACGACGTTCGTTACGAAGTGACGTCGGGATCCTCGTTCTACAAGGTCGACTCGGAGGAAGCGGCGTGGAACACGGGGCGTAAGGAAGAGGGCGGAAACCTCGCCAACAAGACCCCGCACAAGGGCGGCTATTTCCCGGTGAGCCCCGTCGACAAGCTCGCCGACCTGCGTGACCAGATTTGCCTCCAACTCGCGGCGGCCGGTCTGCACGTCGAGCGCTCGCACCATGAAGTGGGAACCGCGGGACAGTGTGAAATCAACTACCGTTTTGACACGATGGTCAAGTCGGCCGATGACCTCCTCAAGTTCAAGTACATCGTCAAGAACGAGGCCGACATCCACGGCAAGGTCGCGACGTTCATGCCGAAGCCGCTCTTCAACGACAACGGTTCGGGAATGCACACCCACCAGTCGCTGTGGGCCGGCGGCAAGCCGCTGTTCTACGACGAGAAGGGTTACGCCGGGCTGTCGGACATCGCGCGCTGGTACATCGGCGGCATCCTCAAGCACGCCGGCGCGATTTTGGCGTTCACCAACCCGACCATGAACTCGTATCGGCGACTGGTGAAGGGCTTTGAAGCCCCGGTCAACCTCGTGTATTCGGCGGGCAACCGTTCGGCCGCGATTCGCATTCCGATCACCGGCACCAACCCGAAAGCCAAGCGCATCGAATTCCGTGCCCCGGACGCCTCGAGCAACCCGTACCTCGCCTTCGCCGTGCAGATGATGGCGGGTCTCGACGGCGTCATCAACAAGATCGAGCCACACGCACCGGTCGACAAAGACTTGTACGAACTCCCGGCCGAGGAGGCGAAGCTGATCCCGCAGGTCCCCGGAACGTTGGACGAGGCGTTGATTGCACTCGAAAACGATCACGAATTCCTGTTGCAAGGGAATGTCTTCACCAAAGACCTCATCGACGAGTGGGTGAGCATGAAGCGGGCGATGGAGGTTTTGCCGTCCGCGCAGCGCCCGCACCCGTTTGAATACGAGACAACGTTCTCCTGCTAGTCACAACACAGTGTGTTGGCGCCATCTTCGGGTGGCGTCAACATCGTTAAGCGGGGAAAAACAGTCGCTCGAATACCTGTCGCGATCGTCGGGTGATGCGCAGATAGTCGTTTTCTAAGTCAGCACCACGTCCGGCGGGATACGAGAGAATTCGAGCGATTCCCTCGAGCTGGCGGCGATCGAGCGGGACAACATCCGAACCGCGCGACGTACACAGTGTCGTCGCGGATCGGATATGCGACGAAATGAGCCAGGCCTCACGCAGAGCCGCGCCATCGGCAACCGCGACAATTCCCGCCGACACACACGCGTCGAGCGCGGCAAGGGTCGCCGGTGTTCGGAGGGCGGGGTGGGTCGTTCCGTGTTGCAATTGCAGCAATTGCACGAGCCACTCAACGTCGCTCAACGAGCCCGGTCCCAACTTGGTGTGGCGCGTCGGGTCAGCACCGAACGGAAGCCGTTCCGTCTCGACGCGCGCCTTGATGCGGCGAATTTCGCGCGCTCCCTCCTCAGAAATTTCGCGGGTGTAGCGCACCGCGTTCGCCATGTCCTCAAAATCACGGCAGAGCGACTCGTCCCCCGCCACGGGCCGGGCGCGCACCAATGCTTGAGTTTCCCAAATGTCACTCCACTTTTCGTAATAGGCGCGATAGGCGTCGAGAGATCGAACGAGCGGACCGTTTTTGCCCTCGGGGCGCAGTCCCGCATCCAGGTCGAGTGGAAATCGCACATCCTCGCCGAGTCGCGCGATGTCGTGCACCATTTTTTCGGCCACCGCGTGAGCACCGTCGCCCGCCCCGGAGTCGCGAAACACCCACAGCACATCGGTGTCGGACGAGAACCCGAGTTCCTCGCCACCGAACCGCCCCATGGCGATGACCGCGAACTCGATTCCGTTCGAACCTCGACCGGCGAGGTCGACGAGCGCTTGGAGCGTCGCCGAGGTGATGTCGGACAACGCCCGCCCCAACTCTTCGATCGTGATGATGCCGAGCACCGATGCGAGGGCTACGCGCAGCAGTTCGCGCCGTCGAGCGAACCGAATTGCGCGGGACGCATCGTCCACACTGCTGTGGCGCAAGTCGGTCGCACCAAACTCGGCGCTCAGCGCAGAACGTGTTCGCGGTTTCAACAACTCATCGTCGTCGAGCCATGCCACCGAATCCGGAACACGTTCGATCAGTGCCGAGACAAATGTGGACATGGACAGAACGAGCGAAAGTCGTCGTGCCGCTCCGGCGGAGTCGCGAAGCATTCGGAGGTACCACGGCGAATCTCCCAGCGAGTCACTGATCGTTCGAAAGGAGGCAAGACCGCTATCGGGATCGGTTCCTTCCGACATCCAATGGAGCAAGACGGGCAACAAATTTCGCTGAATCGCTGCGCTGCGGGAAACGCCGACCGTCAACGCCGCAATGTGGCGCAGCGCACTCGCGGGGTCACTGAATCCGCTGGCACGAAGCCGAGCCTCGGCCTGTTCGCTGGAGAGGGCGAGCCCCTCACCCGGGAGTGTGGCTACCGCCGAGAGAAGCGGGCGATAAAACAGGCGCTCGTGAAGTGAACGCACATCGCGCTTGATATCCTCCCATCGGGCCAAGAGTCCTTCCGCTGTTTCGGCGAATCCGGAGGAACGCGCAATCGTTCGGACCGTATCCAGGTCACGCGGCATGAGGTGAGTTCGGCGCAGCGACACGAGTTGTACACGGTGTTCGAGTACCCGCAACTGTTTGTAATGCTCGGAAAAGCTTGTGGCTTCGGGTCGCCCCACATACCCCGCGTCGGACAGTTCCGCAATCGCGGACAATGTGTTCCGGCTTCGGACCGAAGGGTCGTCTTTCCCGTGGACGAGTTGCAGCAATTGCACCGTGAATTCGATGTCCCGCAGACCGCCAGGACCCAATTTGATCTGGATGTCCCGCTCCTCGGCCGGAATATTCTCCGACACTCGCTCGCGCATTCGTTGCACCGACTCGACGAATCCGTCGCGGCTCGAACTGGACCAGGTGAATTCGTTTACCGCACTCAGGTAGCGCTCCCCCAGGTCCGCATCGCCCGCGAGTGGACGGGCCTTCAGCAGAGCCTGGAATTCCCAGTTTTCAGCCCACCTCTCGTAATAAGCAAGGTGGGACTCGAGGGTGCGGACAAGAGCACCCTTCGCTCCTTCGGGGCGCAGGTTGGTGTCCAATTCCCAAAGTGGTGGTTCGAGCCCCGGTTCCGACGTCGTCTGGACAATCGCGCGGGCCCACTTGGTCGCCAATTCAACGGCGTCGCCCGGATCGACGTCAACCGCATCCGACACGAAGATCACGTCGACGTCGGACAGATAGTTGAGTTCTCGACCACCCGCTTTCCCCATCCCGATAACCGCGAGCCGAGTGCCGGCAATGAGCTCTGGCGGAGCCGCTGTGTCGTGCTGAGCGCGCACCACCGCGGCAGACAACACCGCGCCCGCGAGATCCGCTAGCGCCTCCCCGACACGATCGAAAACCGCTGCCGGGTCTGGTTGAGCCAGATCCCACGCCGTAATTGTGACGAGTTGCTCGCGATAGCGATACCGGATGTCGTCAACCGCGTCGGTGTCGCGAAACACTCGGACATAATCCTGTGCGGTGGGGAGCGAATCAGGCGGGACCACCCGCGCAAGGGCATCCGGCTTTCGAACCAAAAATTCCGCCAGTCCATCGCTCAGTCCGATGATTCGAAGGAGATGCTCTCGAGTGTGACCATCCGTCAGTGTGTCGGTCGTTGCGGGGTGGGCGTCGATCAGTCGCCCTAGCCAACGCAGTGCCTTGTCCGGACTCGCGGCAACCGCGAACCACTCCGGTTCGAAACCGCGACGGGTTAATTCGTCGCGAGCGAGCGACAGGTCAACAAACCCGATGCGGGCAAGGTCCGTCAGACGTCTCTCGGCGGCCATGCCTACAACTGGCGGAAGTTCGTGTCCAGCTCCCACGGCGTCACTTGGCGACCGTAGGCGTTCCACTCGGCTTGCTTGTTGCGAAGGAAAAAGGTGAACACCTGCTCGCCCAACGTCTCGGCGACCAATTCACTTTCCTCCATGTAGTGAAGCGCTCGGTGGAGGTTCTCGGGTAACGGCCGGTAACCGAGCGCACGACGTTCGATTGCGGTGAGGCTCGCGATGTCCCCCTCGGCTTCGGCGGGAAGTTCGTACCCCTCCTCGATTCCCTTGAGCCCTGCAGCGAGGAGCACGGAATACGCGAGGTACGGATTGGCCGCCGAGTCGAGTCCTCGGTATTCGATTCGAACCGATTGTTCCTTACCCGGCTTGTACATCGGAACACGGACCAGCGCTGACGTGTTGTTGTGACCCCACGTGATGAACGGCGGGGCCTCACCGCCACCCCAGAGACGCTTGTACGAGTTGACGAACTGGTTCGTGATCGCCGTGAATTCGTGTGCGTGGGTGAGGATTCCCGCCATGAATTGTCGACCGATCGTCGAGAGTTGGTAGGGCTTGCTGGGGTCGAAGAACGCGTTGGCCTCCCCCTCGAACAGCGACAGGTGGGTGTGCATGCCGCTGCCGGGGTGATGCGCAAGCGGTTTCGGCATGAAGGTGGCGTACACGCCTTGCTCGATCGCCGCTTCTTTCACGACGGTCCGAAAAGTTTGAATATTGTCCGCGGTTGTTAGTGCATCGGCGTAGCGGAGGTCGATTTCGTTTTGTCCCGGTCCCGCTTCGTGGTGCGAAAACTCGACCGAGATTCCGAGATCTTCGAGGTGGCGCACCGCGTTGCGGCGGAAATCGTGAGCCGTTCCGCCGGGAACGTTGTCGAAATACCCTGCCTCGTCCACGGGAATGAGGTTTTCCTGATTGTTGTCCGTGAACAGGTAGAACTCGATTTCGGGGTGCGTGTAAAAGGTGAACCCGCGCTCTGCCGCTTTCGCGAGGGTGCGGCGCAGGACGTACCGCGGGTCGGTTGCGGCCGCTTGTCCGTCGGGTGTCGTGATGTCGCAAAACATGCGCGCGGTCGGGTCCACTTGACCCCGCCACGGGAGGACCTGAAAGGTCGTGGGGTCGGGGTGCAACAGAACATCCGCTTCGTACACACGCGTCAATCCTTCGACGGACGACCCGTCCACACCCAGTCCCTCGGCGAATGCTCCCTCGACCTCGGCGGGCGCCAGCGCAACGTTCTTCAGTGTTCCCGACACGTCGGTGAACCACAGTCGAACGAACTTGACACCGCGTTCCTCGATGGTGCGGAGCACAAACTCCTGTTGCTTGTCCATGGGACTCCTTCGCCACTTTCCCTGCGCTACTAGGCTACTTGTTATGTCGAGAATTCGATTCGCCCTCGCCCAGTTGAACCCCATTGTGGGGGACGTCACCGGCAATTCACTGGCGATTCTCGAGGCGGTTCGAGACGCCCACGGACGGGGCGCCCGCGTGATTGTCTCCCCCGAATTATCCGTTACGGGCTATCCCGTGGAGGATCTCGCCTCGAGTTCCGATTTCATACGCCAGTCGGAACTCGGTGTGACTGCACTGGCAGAACGAATCGCCGCCGACGGTTTCGGCGACGCCATCGTGGTCGTAGGGTTTGTGGAGCGCGCCACGGAGGAAGAGTTCGGCGGAGCACGGGCCCACAATTCACTCGCCGTCCTGTCCCAGGGCCGCGTCGTCGCAACCTATGCGAAACGCCACCTTCCGACCTATTCGGTGTTCGACGAAGAACGAATCTTCGTTCCCGGCGAAGGCACCCTCATCCTGAATCTCGGTGGGGTAACGACCGGTTTCCTGATTTGCGAGGACCTCTGGCGAGACGACGGCCCCGTATCCG
This sequence comes from Gulosibacter massiliensis, assembly GCA_945901035.1. Classification (GTDB taxonomy): domain Bacteria; phylum Actinomycetota; class Actinomycetes; order Actinomycetales; family Microbacteriaceae; genus MWH-TA3. The sequence goes on from CAMDKN010000041.1 coordinate 7,980, forward strand.
AACTCGCGAAACTCGACCTCGACGTTGTCGTGATCATCAACGCCTCGCCGTTTGACATGGCGAAAGACGAAACTCGGTTTCCGCTCCTGCGCACCCGCGCACTCGAGTTTCGCGCACCGGTTGTGTATGTCAACGCGGTCGGGGGTCAAGACGACCTCGTGTTCGACGGAGACAGCGCCGTGCTCGATGCCGAGGGAACGGTACTTCTGCGGGCACCCCTTTTCACGTCCGCACTGGAACTCATCGACATCACCGGTACCGGTCTCGCCGGCGACGGCATTCCGCTCATTGAACCGAGCGACACCATCACGCCCTCCGTGGCACTGGAACTCCCCGACATCGAAGCCACGTGGAACGCGTTGGTTCTCGGAGTTCGCGACTACACGCTCAAAAATAGCTTCCCGTCAATTGTTCTCGGGCTGAGCGGTGGCATCGACAGCGCCGTGTGTGCGACCATCGCGGCGGATGCGATTGGCGCCGAACGGGTGTTTGGCGTCTCGATGCCGTCTCGGTATTCGAGCGATGGATCGAAGGATGACGCGCGGGAACTCGCCACAAACATTGGCTGCCACTACGACACCCACCCCATCGCGGGGCTGGTTGAACCGTTCGAACGAGAGCTGAATTTGAGCGGGCTGGCGGCGGAGAACATTCAGGCGCGCGCTCGGGGCATGGTTCTCATGTCGCTCAGTAATCAGCACGGCCACCTGGTTCTGTCGACGGGCAATAAGTCCGAAGTCGCCGTCGGCTACTCGACGATTTATGGCGATTCGGTCGGCGGTTACGCACCGCTCAAGGATGTTTTCAAGACTCTGGTGTGGGATTTGGCGCGGTGGCGGAATTCGGTCGCCGCGGCACGCGGTGAAACACCCCCGATACCCGAGAATTCGATTACGAAACCGCCCAGCGCCGAACTGCGCCCCGACCAAACGGACCAGGATTCACTGCCGCCCTACGAAGTGCTCGATGCGATACTCGAGCACCTCGTCAGTAAACGAG
>CAMDKN010000042.1 GCA_945901035.1 Gulosibacter massiliensis
ACGACGAACGTCTCTCCCTCGTCACAAACCGTCCACGCGCGAAGCGCCACCCCGTCCTCAGTCTGACGTGCGCCCGGGTTGCCGGTGTTCCGCTTCGGCCGTTCGAGACCGCCCGCGACGACTTCATCGCGCTGTGGCCGGCCATCGCTAAACTCGCAAAGTCTCGGGCGACACAAACCAACGACCCACGCCGGTGCACTCCATTGCTCGTTGCCCTGCATCGCATTCGCGGGCCGATCGCGCTGATTGAGGTGGGGGCGTCCGCTGGCCTCACGCTGTGCCCCGATCGCTATTCGTACCGCTGGACCGCCCCCGGCCGGTTCATTGAGTCTCACCCGACGGACGGCTCATCGACCGTCCTCCTCACCGCCGACATCGCCGGCTGGGGAGCGAGCCCGCCACGGCGACCGAACATCGTGTATCGAGAGGGTATCGACCTTAATCCGCTGGACGTTCGCGACCGAAACGATCGGGAGTGGCTTGAGGCGTTGGTGTGGCCGGAACAACAGGAACGGCTCGAGCTGGTGCGTGCGGCGGCCGAGTTGGTCGCAGAAAATCCGCCGCGGATGACGACGGGCGACGCGGTCGCGCAGATTCGCGGGGTCGTCGCGCGTGCCCGAAAGGCCGCACCGAAAGCAACAATCGTGGTGTCGTCGCCCGCCGTCCTCGTGTATCTCGACCCCGCCGAGCGGGAAAAGTTCGCGAACTATTGCCTCCGGGCGAAGGTCCGATGGATTTCGCTCGACGGTCGTCGCGTTATTCCCCGAATCGGGGATGCGGCGGACGTCGCGGGCGTCGCGGGCGAATTCATCCTCAGTCTCGATGGCGCGCCCATCGCCGCGGTCGATCCGCTCGGTCGTCGGGTGACGGTGTCTGACTCCTCGGGGCTCACTCCCGACGAGATCGACGTGATCGAATTCGAGCGGGACAACTGGGGCTCGACCCGCTCGAAGGAGTCTCTCGTACGAAAAGTGTGGAGCCTCTCGCTTGTGCGCTATTACCAGCGCGTGTACGCGATAATGGAGTGTCCCGCCGCTCGGCGGTACGACTCGGTTTTGGTTCGCAGTTTTTCCGACTCGACTGTGCGTCCAACCGCTTGACCCGTGAGATGGATGTGACCAACGCGTGACTAAGTACCCTCGTGATCGATTCGACGATAAGGCTTCTGTTCCTGCGCGCGTTGGTGCTCACCGCCAGCCGGTGGCGCGAAAGCCCTGGTGGGTCAAGAGCCTGGTGTCCCTCGGGGTGACGTCGGTTCTCATTCTCTCGGCGCTCGCCGGCGTCGCGGTTCTTGACGCCCGAAATCTTCAGGACATCGACCTTCCCGTTCTGGGCATCACCGCCACGCCGACTCCCACTCCGACTCCCACTCCGGAAATTCCGCTGGTGGACCCGACGACACTGTCGGAGAAAGAATTGAAGGACATCACCATCACGGTGCTCAACGGAACGACATCCGAGACGCTCGACGAGGATGTCGCGGCGATCTTGGAAGCGCAATCGTGGCCGAACATCACAGTAGCGAGCGCAGCAGACACGACCATCAAAATCAGTGTTGTTGTGTACGGCCCGGACGCGGACCTTTCCTTGGCGACGAGTGTCGCCATGAGTCTCGGCATCAAGGCCGTGAAACAGTCCGACCTGTACCCCGGCGCACGGGTAACCGTTCTCATGGGTAAAGATTTCATCCGCTAGACGGCGGAGAGAAAGAAAACTCTTGTGAAGAAAAAACTGCTCATTGCCCTCGGGATCGTCATTGCGGTAGCACTCACCGCGTGTGCGGCGATCGTGCTGCCTACGGTCATCGGGGGACCCAGTGCGAATCCCTCGGCGTCGCCGACACCGTCGCCGACACCCACACCGACTCCGCCCCCTGTCGAATATGCGCCGCTGACGGGGGCACAGGTAGAGGTCGGATCCCTGCCGAACCCGGTGTTGATGGCCAAGATTGACAACAACCCCACCGCCCGGCCACAAATCGGACTCAACGACGCCGACATCGTGTTCGAGGAACTAGTCGAAGGCGGATTCAGCCGTTACGTCGCTGTGTGGCACTCGATCATCCCGAAAGAGATCGGACCCATTCGCTCGATTCGCCCGATGGATCCCGACATCGCCTCACCGTTCCGCGGGCTCATCGCGTATTCCGGCGGCCAGCAACGGTTCGTTCAGATGATGGTGGCGACGAAAGTCAAGAACATCATTCACGGTCAGGCGGGGACCGAAAAGTATATTTATCGCACGACTAAAAAAATCGCACCGCACAATGTGTTAGTGAAGGCGCAAAAACTGGTCGCCAAATATTCGAGACTGCGCCCGCCCGAACCGGCGTTCCAGTTCGCCCGTGGATCCGACGTTCCGTCGGCGTTGGCACTCGGAAAGCCCGCGGGACGTCTCTACCCCTCGTTCTCCAGCATGAACACGCCGTCCTGGAAGTTCGACGCGGCCACCGGCCTGTACCGACGCTTCCAGGCGGATGGTGAAAAGGATCGGGACGAACGCAAACAACAACTCACCGCGGTCAATGTTGTCGTCCAGATGGTCGGTATTTCCAGTGAGTACGGCGTCCCACGCAGTCTGGTTGTGGGCAGGGGGACCGCCTGGATTTCCACCGGCGGGCAGACCGTGAAAGCCCGGTGGGTTAAAAAGAGGCGAGCCGACATGACCGTCTTCACCCTGAAAGGCGGAGAGGTTGTCACGTTGGCGCCGGGTCGAACCTGGGTTGAGTTGGTTCCCGAGGCGACGGGCTACTTCGAACAGAAGCGCCGCTAGGGTTTTCCCCATCAATTTGCACTCTCGGTGGGAGAGTGCCAGAATTGGAGTTAGCACTCGCACACCGCGAGTGCCAATCACATGAACTACGTCCCGGAGGACAGACACACATCATGGCGAAAATAATTGCATTCAACGAAGAGGCCCGACGCGGCCTCGAGCGCGGCCTCAACATCCTGGCCGACGCAGTCAAGGTCACGCTTGGACCCCGCGGTCGAAACGTCGTCCTGGAAAAGAAGTGGGGCGCCCCCACCATCACGAACGACGGTGTTTCGATTGCCAAAGAAATCGAACTCGAAGACCCGTTCGAAAAGATTGGCGCAGAACTCGTCAAAGAGGTCGCCAAGAAGACCGACGACGTTGCCGGTGACGGCACGACCACATCGGTTGTCCTCGCTCAGGCGATCGTTCGCGAGGGACTGCGCAACGTCGCTGCCGGTGCGGACCCCATCAGCCTTCGTCGTGGAATCGACAAGGCCGTTGCCGCGTTGACCGAGCAGCTTCTCAAGAACGCGAAAGACGTCGAAACGAAAGCGGAAATCGCCGCCACGGCATCGATCTCGGCAGCCGACACCGAAATCGGTGACCTCATCGCTGAAGCCATCGACCGCGTGGGCAAAGAAGGTGTTGTGACCGTCGAAGAATCGAACACGTTCGGCACCACCCTCGAAGTCACCGAAGGAATGCGTTTCGACAAGGGTTACCTGTCGGCGTACTTCGTCACCGACCCCGAGCGCATGGAAACGGTTTTCGAAAACCCGTACATCCTGATTGTCAACTCCAAGATTTCGATGATCAAGGACCTGCTCCCCGTCATCGAACAGGTTGCACAGTCGGGTCGCCAGTTGCTCATCATCGCGGAAGACGTTGACGGAGACGCACTCGCCACTCTCGTCGTCAACAAGATTCGTGGCATCTTTAAGTCGGTCGCTGTCAAGGCGCCGGGCTTTGGTGACCGTCGCAAGGCGATGCTGCAAGACATCGCGCTTCTCACGGGCGGACAGGTCATCAGTGAAGAGGTTGGGCTCAAGCTCGATGGCGTCACGCTCGACCTCCTCGGCTCGGCACGCAAGGTGGTCATCACCAAAGACGAGACGACCATCATCGAAGGTGGCGGAACGTCCGAGGCCGTCGCGGGTCGCGTCAAGCAGATTCGCCAGGAAATCGAGAACACTGATTCCGACTACGACCGTGAAAAGCTCATGGAGCGTCTGGCGAAACTCGCCGGAGGCGTCGCTGTCATCAAGGCTGGCGCCGCGACCGAGGTGGAGCTCAAAGAACGCAAGCACCGCATCGAGGACGCAATCCGGAACGCGAAAGCCGCTGTCGAAGAAGGAATCGTCCCCGGCGGTGGAGTCGCACTCCTGCAGGCCGCATCGATTCTCGACAAGCTCAAGCTGGACGGTGACGAGCAGACTGCGGTCAACATCATTCGTTTGGCCATCGAGTCTCCGTTGCGCCAGATTGCGCTCAACGCGGGTCACGAGCCCGGTGTTGTCGTCAACATGGTCCGCAGCTTGCCGATCGGTCAGGGGCTCAACGCCGCGACCGGTGAATACGTCGACATGCTCGCAGCGGGCATCAGCGACCCGGTCAAGGTGACTCGTTCCGCCTTGCTGAACGCCGCCTCGATCGCCGGACTGTTCCTCACGACCGAAGCGGTCATCGCGGAAAAGCCCGAACCCGCACCGGCCGCCCCCGCGGGCGACCCGAGCGGTGGAATGGGCTTCTAACCCGAGCATCAAAGACGGGGGTGGCGTTCGCGCCGCCCCCGTCCTTTGTTGTCACCGCCCGAGAAGTCTCAGGTTGGCCTGTTCGGTGTCGAGGTAGTGCGCCTGGATGGTGCGCAGCGCGACGCCGATGTCGCTCAGCGATTCTGCGACGCGCGTGCTATTCGTTGTCCACTCGTCAACGACACCCGCAAAGGCGAGCGCAGCCGGACCCGACCACGTCCCGTCGAGCCCGCGAAGTTGGGCGGTGAGGCTCGTGATGTCGGATTGAAGAGAGTCAATCGTGCGGGTGATATGGGTCGCGGCGGCGTCCAGAGCACCCGCGTCGACGTGAAAACTGGTCATCCCACCATGGTGCTGTGTCGTGCGGCGTCGCGCCGGTCGTGGACGCCAGGCTGGGTGCAAACGGGTGTGAGACCGAGTTGGGGACTAAATCGCGCCTTCGTCAACGATTTCGTAGGCGTATCCCTGTTCCGTCAGAAAGCGCTGTCTGTTTTGTGCGAAGTCTTGTTCGACGGTATCGCGCGCCACGACGGTGTAAAACACGGCACTGCGTCCGTCCGATTTCGGACGCAGAATTCGACCGAGGCGTTGTGCTTCTTCTTGCCGCGAACCGAATGACCCCGAGATCTGAATGGCGACGGACGCATCGGGTAGGTCGACGGAAAAGTTCGCGACCTTGGAAACGAGCAACACGCGGATTTCGCCCGACCGGAACTTGTCGTACAACACTTCACGTTCGTCGACCGGCGTCGCTCCGGTAATCGTCGGCAGTCCGAGAGTGTCCGACACATCATCAATCTGGTCAAGGTATTGGGCGATTACGAGGATTTGGTCATCGGGATGCTGGGCAATCAGCTTGGAAATGATGGGGCGTTTGGCGGGACTCGTCGCGGCGATGCGGAACCGTTGGCGTTCGGTCGCTACAGCGTAATCCATCCGTTCGTCCGATTCGAGCAGCACCCGAACCTCCACACAGCGTGCCGGTGCGATGAAACCTTGGGCCTCGATTTCCTTCCACGGCGCGTCGAAACGTTTCGGTCCAATCAGACTGAAAACGTCACCCTCTTTGCCGTCCTCGCGAACGAGCGTCGCGGTCAACCCCAACCGGCGACGCGCCTGCAGGTCGGCGGTCAACTTGAAGACGGGAGCGGGAAGCAGGTGAACTTCGTCATAAATGATGAGTCCCCAGTTGTTGGCGTCGAGCAGGGGAAGGTGGGCGAACGCACCCGCTCGCTTCGCGGTGAGGATGTGATACGTCGCAATCGTGACGGCTTTGATCTCTTTCTTTTCACCCGAATACTCGCCGATGTCCTCGGCCGAGAGGGTGGTGCGGGCGATGATTTCGTCGCGCCACTGTCGCGCCGACACCGAGTTCGTCACCAGAATCAAGGTGGAGGACTGGCCTTCGACCATCGCCCCAATCCCGACCACGGTTTTGCCCGCGCCACACGGCAGTACCACGACACCCGCGCCGCTCTTCTCGAACAGGTCGATGGCTTCGCGTTGGTAGCCGCGAAGTTCCCAAGTCGAATTGTCGAGCGCGACCGCCATCGGGGTTCCCTCGGTGAAACCGGCCCGGTCTTCGGCGGGCCAGCCGATTCCCAGCAATTCCTGTTTGACAATGCCGCGAGCCCAATCGTTGAGGCGAACGACGGTCGGGCTCGTGATTGCTCCGAGCAGCGGCTCGAGTTTCGAGGTTCGCGTGACCTCGGCGAGAATCTCGGGGGACTCCGCTTCGAGGTACAAACCCTCGGCGTCGCGTTCGACCACAATTCGGCCATATCGCGACACGGTGTCGGCGATATCAATCGCCACGACGGGTGGCACGGGGAACTTCGAGTAGGTCTCGAGCGTGTCGAGCATTTCCTCGGCGGTGTGCCCGGCGGCACGCGCGTTCCACAACCCGAGACGCGTGATGCGGTAGGTGTGAATGTGTTCGGGAGCGCGCTCCAGTTCGGCGAAAACGGCGAGGGCGTGGCGCGCGTCGGTCGCCTGTTCGTGACCGACTTCGAGCAACACGGTGCGATCGCTCTGGACAATGAGGGGGCCGTTCACGCCTTATTCTCCGACCGCGAGGAGTTCGATGATGGCGGAAATGGGTAGCGTGCGCTCGACGTCGGCAACGGTGTCGAGCCCACGAACACGACCGTTGGCGACGTGACGAGGTTCGAGCGTGATGGTCCTGTTTCCCGTGCTGGTTTCGACCAGCAACGTCACCGAACTCCGTGACTTACCCGCGGTCACGAGTGCCCGCTCGAGATGCGACGAGCCCAAACCCGTTTCGTGAAGGCGTTCGATGAGGTCGAGCAACTTTGTCGGTGCCGCCGGCGCGACGATGATTCGCTCGGGCGTGGGCGTGATGACCGTGTACCGCGTTTCGGCAAGCGCGGTTTCGACGCGAAGGCGGGACGCGCCATACAACACCGAATAGTCGTCGACCTTGATGGGCGCGAGGCGCTGCAATCTCGGGTCGGTCAACAACAGTTCACCCAGCTCCACATGGGACGCTTTCGCCGCGGTGTCGGTTCCGGTGCCGTTGAGGACGATGAATCGCCCGTTGCGCGAAGCGTCATCGACCGTCGATGTGACAGCGGGGGACACCGGGGTGAGCGACAGTTCGGTTAACCGGGCAACGATTGATTCGGCGGTCAACCCGTTAGCAATTGCCCGCAGGATCAGCGTTGGCTCGAGCCGGTATTTGGGGGCGAGTCCTCGCGTTTCGAGCGTCGACACGAGCGCGAGGAAGTCGGCGGTGTCGCGGGACACCGGTCCCGGAGCGATGATGCTCAAGTCGTCGAGGACGTAGACGGAATTCTGTAACGCGGGAAACAGCGTGGTGAGTTGGGCGGAGACATCGCCGCGGGGGTCGAGAAAAGTTCGGCCCAGGTCGGTCGTTCCGCCGGCGGTGAGCCCGAACAAGCGGGCACCGTCCGACAGCGTCGCCAGAGCACGCGACTCGGACGGGTCACGCAATGGTGTGAGCCACTCGATGAATTCGAGGTCGAACCGACCCGCTGCGGCACAGGCTTCGCGAACGGAACGGCTCAGGACAGCACCAATCGCCTCGGCACACACCGACCACAACCCGGCCAGGTCGTCACTCAACTCCAGGCCGCGGGTGGTCGCATACAGGCGACGATCGATTGTGTTCACGAGTCCGGCGGCGTGGGCAACTCCGACGAGCGCCGCGGCGTCCTGGTCTGAAACCACCATCCCCGCAGCGAGTGTTTTTTCCTCGGCTTTGAGAAGGCCGCCGGTAGCTCCCATCGTTAGTGGTTCGCGGGCGACCCACCCGATGAGGTCGCGAATCGCGATGACACTGTGAAGAGCGACCGTGGTGCTGTCGCCCGAGGTGGCGGGTTCTGTCGGTGCCGGCTGATCGAGAATCGCGGGCAACAGCGCGGTGACTTCGGGGTAGACCGCACCGTCGGCGTCGGCGAGCATCAACTCGCAGGCGAGGGGGTCCGCGGTACCCGCGACGAGGGACGTGAGGGTCGGTCGTCCGAGTGACCGCAGCGTCGGAACGATGGACTCCGGTGACACGAGCGTGTCGGACACATCGTGCAGGTCGTTCTGGCGCCCCATCGCCCACGGACGGGACAACACGAGGCTCTCGAGTTCTCGGAGTGACAGCGTTCCCAACCGAACCGAGACGACGTGTGAAGAACGCATCCGTTTAGTTTATCGCGCTGACGGGTATCCTCGGTAAAGGTCAGGATGCAAGGAGGCGTAATGCCAACCGGAAAAGTGAAGTTCTTCGACGAGGACAAAGGTTTTGGATTTATCCAAGGCGACGACGGCAGCGAGGTGTTCCTCCACGCCTCGGCACTGCCCGCGGGCACGACCGTACAACCCGGTGCACTCGTCGAGTATGGAACCGTCGACGGCAAACGTGGCCTGCAGGCTCACGGCGTCACGGTGTTGGAAGAGCCGCAGTCCGTCGTTCGAAGCCGTCGCCGGAACGCGGACGACATGGTGGTCATCGTCGAGGACGTCATCCGGTTGTTGGAATCCGCGAGCTCCGATTTGCGTCGGGGGCACTACCCCGCAAACGCTCATTCCCGCAAAATCGCGGTCGTTCTTCGAAAGGTTGCGGAAAACTTTGACGCCTAAAGCACTCGAGAAAGCCGCTCGCGCCGCTCTCGAAACAATCACCTCGGCGGACACGATCGGAACAGTGCTCTCGGCGAAAGAATCCGATGGTGTCGCAGACGTTCGGTTCGCGTCCAACCTGCCGGGCTACGTCGGTTGGGAATGGGTCGCGTCCCTCGCGGTCGACGGCTCCGCGACGTCGGTGTTGGAAACGGAACTTCTCGCCGGAGTCGATTCAATTCAGTCCCCCGAGTGGGTTCCCTGGGTGGACCGACTCCGGGAATACGAAGTGTCGATCGCTGCGGGAGTCGAGGACGAGGTTGTCGTTGTCCCCGACGACGAATTAGAGGACGACGATG
>CAMDKN010000043.1 GCA_945901035.1 Gulosibacter massiliensis
ACCTCGGAACCCGCCTGCGTGAATCGGAAGATGTTGTCGATGAACAACAACACGTCCTGCTTCTGAACGTCACGGAAGTATTCCGCCATGGTCAAGGCCGACAGAGCGACTCGAAGACGCGTCCCCGGCGGCTCGTCCATCTGGCCGAAGACGAGTGCGGTCTTGTCGAAAACGCCCGCCTCTTCCATTTCGTGAATGAGGTCGTTACCTTCACGGGTGCGCTCACCGACACCGGCGAACACCGACACACCACCGTGGTCCTGCGCAACGCGCTGGATCATTTCCTGAATCAGAACGGTCTTGCCGACACCGGCACCACCGAAGAGACCGATTTTTCCACCCTGGACGTAAGGGGTCAACAGGTCGATGACCTTGATGCCGGTTTCGAAGAGCTGAGTCTTCGACTCGAGCTGGTCGAACGCCGGAGGCTTGCGGTGAATGGGCCAGCGCTCATTGATTTCGACCTTGGAGCCGTCGCCGTTGAGGATTTCACCGAGCACGTTGAAGACCTTGCCCTTGGTCACGTCACCGACGGGAACCGAAATGGCCTCACCGGTGTCGGTCACCTCTTGCCCGCGGACGAGACCGTCGGTGGGCTTCAAGGCGATCGCCCGAACCAGGTCGTCGCCGAGGTGCTGCGCGACCTCGAGCGTCAACACGATTTCGGTGCCGTCCAACGTGTACGTCGTCTTGAGGGCGTTGTAGATCTCGGGGATGGAGTCGTGCGGGAACTCGATGTCAACAACGGGTCCGGTCACTCGCGCGATTCGTCCAACCGCGCCCTTGGTCTTGGCAGCCATTTTCGTCCTTCTGTTCTGTGGTTACTTTTTCGAAACGAGAGCGTCTGCGCCGCCCACGATTTCGGAAATTTGCTGGGTGATTTCGGATTGACGCGCGTTGTTCGCGAGTCGGGTGTAGTTCTGAATGAGCTTGTCGGCGTTATCCGTCGCGCTCTTCATCGCCTTCTGACGGGCCGCGTGTTCCGCCGACGCTGAGGACAGCATCGCCGCGAACACACGGTTTTCTACATAGACCGGCAGAAGTGCGTTGAGCACGTTCAACCCGTCTGGTTCGAACTCGTATAGGGGCAAAATGTCGGCACCGGTCGGGATGGGCGCGTCGTCGTCCGCCTCGACCACTTCGAGTGGCAGAAGGCGAAGCACCGTGGGCACCTGCGAGACGAGGTTCACGAAACGGTTGTACACGAGGTGAATCTCGTCGACTCCCGCGTCATCGTGGTCGCGCAGGAAGTGTTCGATGAGGGCTTGCGCAATCTCTTCCGCGGTTTCGACCTCGGGGCGGTCGGTGTTGCCGATCCAATCCCGTTCCCACTGGCGCTGACGGAAGGCGAAGTACTGCAGCGCTTTACGTCCGATGAGGTAGTAGACGACCTCTTTGCCTTCGCTCGTCAGTTTTTCCGTCAGTTCCCCTGCCTCGCGCAGAACCTGAGACGAGAACGCCCCCGCAAGTCCACGGTCCGACGTGAAGATCACGACGGCCGAACGACGGTGCACATCGGGCTGGGTGGTCAGCGGGTGGTCGACGTTCGACCCCACCGCGACCGCCGTCACTGCCCGCGTCAGCGCCCGAGTGTACGGAGCCGCCGCCGACATGCGCGCCTGTGCCTTCTGAATTCGCGAGGCCGAGATGAGTTCCATGGCACGCGTGATTTTCTTCGTGGTCTGTGCCGACTTGATTTTCTGTCGGTAGATGCGAAGTTGCGCTCCCATTGTTCCCCTCCTCTCGTGTTACGACGAATTACTTGCGCTTGCGCGGCTTGACGATTTTGGCTTGTTCGACCTCGTCGGCAGGAAGAGCGTCGAACTCTTCCGAACCGGCCTTGGTTCCACCCTTGCCGCCCTGGAAGGAGGTGATGAACGTGTCGATCTGCTTTTCGAGTTCGGCCTCGGTCGCGTCATCCAGAACATTCGTCGAGCGAAGCGTGTCGAGAATCTTCGTGTTACGACGAAGGTGCTCGAGCAATTCGCGCTCGAATCGAAGGACGTCCGTCACCTCGAGCGTGTCGAGCTTGCCCTTGGTTCCGGCCCAGATCGAGACGACCTGTTCCTCGACGGGGTACGGCGAGTACTGCGGCTGACGCAACAGTTCGGTCAGGCGTGCGCCACGAGCGAGCTGGCGGCGGCTGGCGGCGTCAAGGTCCGAGGCGAACATCGCGAACGCTTCGAGCGAACGGTACTGAGCGAGTTCCAACTTGAGCGTTCCGGACACCTTCTTGATCGACTTGACCTGAGCGTCACCACCCACACGCGACACCGAGATACCGACGTCGACAGCGGGTCGCTGGTTTGCGTTGAAGAGGTCCGACTGGAGGAAGATTTGTCCGTCCGTGATCGAGATGACGTTTGTCGGGATATACGCCGAAACGTCGTTCGCCTTGGTCTCGATGATGGGAAGTCCCGTCATCGAACCCGCTCCGAGCTCGTCGGACAGTTTGGCGCAACGCTCGAGCAGACGAGAGTGCAAGTAGAACACGTCACCGGGGTATGCCTCACGTCCCGGCGGACGACGCAACAGCAGCGACACGGCGCGGTACGCCTCGGCCTGCTTTGACAGGTCATCGAAAATGATGAGGACGTGCTTGCCGGCGTACATCCAGTGCTGGCCAATCGCAGAACCGGTGTACGGCGCGAGGTACTTGAAGCCCGCGGGGTCGGACGCAGGAGCGGCGACGATGGTCGTGTACGCCATGGCGCCGGCTTCTTCGAGAGCGCCCTTCACCGCGGCGATGGTCGAACCCTTTTGACCGATGGCGACATAGATGCAGCGAACCTGCTTGTTGGTGTCGCCCGACTCCCAGTTCGCCTTCTGGTTGATGATGGTGTCGACGGCGATTGCGGTCTTGCCCGTCTGGCGGTCACCAATGATGAGCTGGCGCTGGCCGCGGCCGACGGGAATCATCGCGTCGATTGCCTTGATCCCAGTCTGCAGCGGTTCGTGAACCGACTTACGCGCCATCACACCCGGAGCCTGAAGTTCGAGAGCGCGTCGACCGTCGGTCTTGATCGTGCCGAGGCCGTCGATCGGGTTTCCCAGCGGGTCGATGACCCGACCGAGGTAGCCCTCACCGACGGGAACCGAGAGGACCTCGCCCGTACGGGTGACTTCTTGACCCGCCTGAACCCCCGAGAACTCACCCAGGACGACGACACCGATGGAGTCTTCGTCGAGGTTCAGCGCGAGTCCGAGGGTGCCGTCCGCAAACTTGATGAGTTCGTTCGCCATGACGCCGGGGAGTCCGTCGACGTGGGCGATACCGTCACCCGCGTCGATGACGTGTCCGACCTCTTTCGCGCTCGACTTCGACGGCTCGTACGACTTCGCGAAGTCGCCGAGCGCCTTGCGGATGTCATCCGGGTTGATTGTCAATTCAGCCATTATTTTTTCCCTTTGTGTGGCGGTTAGCCCGCGAGTTTCGACGAGAGTTCGGTGAGGCGCGAGCGGATGCTCGCGTCAATGGTGTCGTCTCCGACTTGGACCGTGAAGCCTCCGACGATGGTGTCGTCGACGATTTCATCGATGTGGTGCTCGCGACCGAATCGTGCCCGCAACACCGAGGCGATGCGATCGCGCTGCGCGGCGTCAAGAGGCGATGCGGCGGTCACGATCGCAACCCCGCGTCCCTGTTGGTCCGCGACGATTTCCTGCGCCTCAGCGAGAAGGGTCCGAATGCGGCGCCCCCGAGGTTGGCTGACGAGGTGGCGAACGATTTCGGTCGTCGATTCGCTCGCCCCTTTCAGGATCGCACCGGCGAGTTCACGCTTGGCTTCTGCTCCGCCTCGTTTGGCGCTGAGCGCGAGTTCGAGTTCGGGGTTTGCGGCCACGATGCGGGCGATGGAGAAAAGTTCCGCCTCAATCGCATCGGTGGATCCGCTCGCAATCACGCGCAGACCGAGTTCTTCGATTCCCGCGAGCATCTCGTCCGCAGAGGACCAGCGTTCGCCGACAACCACGTGCAGGAGCGATTTCGCCGACGAATCGATGGCACCGACAACGCTTTCGATCAAGGCCGCCTTGGCTTTCGCATCAGCGACGGGATTAGCAAGTGCAGCACGCAGCGCCGGGCTTGACCCGATGGCGCGACCAACGGACAGAATCGCGGCCCCGGCCACGATGCTCAATCCGTTCGACTTCGCGACCGCGGCTTTAGCCGAGATCATCGCGACGCGTGATGCGCTTCCCATTATTTTTTCTTCTCGTTCTTTTCGATGTCCGCGAGGAAACGATCGACGACAGCCGAGGAGGACTTGGCGTCCTTGACCTGTTCCCCGATGACGCGACCGGCGAGTTCCAGAGCGAGTTGCCCGACCTCGGATCGAAGCGACTGAATCGCCGCAAGGCGCTCGGCTTCGATTTGCTGTTGGGCTTTGGCGGTGATCGCCGCTGCGTCCGCCGATGCCTGGTGTTTCAACTCCGCAAGAATGAGGGCACCCTCCGAGCGCGCCTTGTCCTTGATGTCGGCGGCTTCCGCGCGCGCCTCCTGCAAGAGAGCGTTGTACTTGTCGAGAGCGACCGCCGCTTCTTTCTGCGCCGATTCCGCGAGAGCTATTCCGCCTTCGATTTTCTCGGCTCGGGCGTCGAGTGTCTTTTGCATGTTTGGAAGAACGATCTTCCAGAACAAGAAGAGCACGATGGCGAACGGAATAATCGACCAGACGATGTCGTAAATCGCCGGGAGAAGGGGGTTCGGAACGGCCTCAGCCGATTCCTCCGCCCACACGAACGCATGCAGCATGTCGATTCCTTGCTGTTAGTTAGACGAAAATGAAGCCGGTTGCGATACCGACGAAGGCAAGCGCTTCGGTGAACGCGATACCGATGTACATGAGGACCGTGAGGCGCCCCTGAAGTTCGGGCTGACGCGCAACCGACTCAATCGTCTTGCCGACGACGATTCCCACGCCGATGGCGGGGCCGATGGCTGCGAGACCGTAGCCGATTGTTGCGATGTTTCCCGTGATTTCTGCGAGAACCATGATGTTTCCTTCCGTTGTGACCCGAGCGGATCGTTGTGGTTAGTGCTCTTCCGCCAGCGCGAGCTGGAGGTAGACAGCGGTCAAGAGAGTGAAAACGTAGGCCTGAAGTACAGCGACCAAGATTTCAAAGAGTGAGAAGGCGATGCCGAACGCCAGGGTTCCCGCGCCACCAATATAGCCGTACCACTGGCCGACCCCGAGGACGAAGAAGTGGGTCGCCGAGAACAGCAGGACGAGCAAGAGGTGACCGACGATCATGTTCATGAGCAGTCGAAGGGTGAGCGTCACGGGCCGCAGCACGAAGGTCGACAGAAGTTCGATGGGGGTGACGACGATGTAAAACGCCTTCGGCACACCCGACGGGAACAGGGCGTTTTTGAGGAACGCACCCGGATGCTTTTTCAAGCCCGCGTAGATGAACGTGATGTACGAGACGACCGCGAGCACGAGCGGAATTCCGATCACCGACGAGCCCGCGATGTTGAACCCGGGCACGATTCCGGTGATGTTAAGGAACAGCACGAGGAAGAAAATGGTGGTCAGAATCGGAAGAAAACGGCGACCGTCCTTTTTCCCGAGCAAGTCTTCGGCGATGTTGACGCGAACGAGGTCGAGAGCGATTTCGATGAGGCCCTGAAAACGACCCGGGACCAGCTTCATGTTGCGGGTTCCGAGCCAGAACACGACGACGAGAAGTATGACCATGATCATGCGGATGATCATGATGCGGTTCATCTCGAACGGCGTTCCGACGAACAAAACGGCCTCGGGGAAAAATTCGGCGATGGTGGGAGCGTGGAACGTAACGCCTTCAGAGAGAACGAGGCCGTTCAGTCCGTTCACGTTGTCTCCTTGAGTCGAGCGCTACAGTGCGCTACATGGGCTCATTTAGAGTCGAGCCTACACCATGTCGACAATGGGAACACGAGCCCGCGAGATGGCAATCACGTCGCTCACCAGGGCTCCGAGCACCGCCGCGATCACGCAACTGAAGGCGATGACGGTGTCGAACGCATCGGAATTTCGGATGGCGAACGCGGCCACGAGAAACAGCACGAACTTGAGCAACCACGCCCCGAGAACGATCCCGAAAAAGAGCCCGGATGCGATGCTGCCACCGGTCGCTTTCTGGCCGATCAGGATGCTTCCCGCCGTGATTCCCATGAAAACGAAGGCCATCGCGCTGCCGACCAGAGCGCTCGAAACACCGATGGGGCCGACCAGCGCAAAGCCGATTCCACCGCCGACCACCGCGATGGCGACGGTCACGATCGCTCCGAGGAGAAGTGCCGTGCGAAGGGCCTTCGCCGCGAGTTGAACGGAACTAGACACGGGTGTCCTCCTCGATGTCACCGAACAGATTGATGGGTTTCTCGCGTCCGAGTGGCGCGATGGTGAGAACGGTCGTGACGATTAGCCCGACCGCAACGATTCCCGTCGCGATGGGCCAGTCGACAAACACGAACAGGTAGGCACCGACGGCCACCACGAGAGTCCAGGCATACAGGATCAGGACCGCCTGGAAGTGGGTGTGCCCCATGTCTAGCAGGCGGTGGTGGAGGTGCTTGCGATCGGCCGCAAACGGGGACTGCCCGTTGAGGATTCGACGGGTCACCGCGAGAACGAAGTCGACCAGAGGCACGACGAGAACCGCGAGCGGGAGGGCGAGCGGGATGAACGCCGGAACCAGTTGTCCCGGGTCGATGCGGGTCGGGTCAACCTGACCGGTCACCGAGATCGTCGAGGCGGCGAGGACGAGTCCGATGACCAACGCCCCCGAGTCCCCCATAAACATTTTGGCGGGGTACCAGTTGACGGGCAGGAATCCGATCAACGCGCCGCACAGGGCGGCGGTCAAGAGAGTCGCGAGGTTGAAGTAGCTGGTTTGCCCTGGCCCGGTGGCGAGATAGTGCGAATACAGGAAGAACACCGAACCCGCGATCAGGGTGACGCCCGCCACCAGCCCATCGAGGCCGTCGATGAAGTTGATGGCGTTCATGACGAGGACGACGGAGAGGACGGTCAGGATGAGCGACATCGTCGGCGACAAGAGCGCGATGGTGCCGAAGGGAAGGCTCACGATTTGAACCCCGGACCACGCGAGGATTCCGGCCGCGATGATTTGTGCCGCCAGTTTGACGAGCCAGTTGAGGTCGATGAGGTCGTCGATGACACCGACCACGGCCATCAACACGATTCCGACACCGATCCCGACGACGGGCATGGGGTCCACGAAGATTTTCTGGAAGACCGGTAGGAATGCCGCGACAATCAGCCCGGCGCCGAGCCCCAGGACAATCGCCACCCCGCCGAGCCGCGGTGTGGGAGTGGTGTGGACGTCGCGCTCGCGGATTCCGGGATAAATCGCGAACCGATGGCTCAGCCACAGCAGAGCCTGCGACCCGATGAAGGAAATGATCGCCGAAATGATTCCGATGAAAACGTAGTTCATGCGTCACCCTCGATGGATCCGACGATGGCGCGAATGGCGTCGCGCGACACGGTTCCGTCGCGCAACACGCGCACGGGTTTTCCCGTCACGGTGGGGGTTGCATCCACGATGGTCGAGCCGACGCGTGAACCGGAGGATTCTCCGCTGTCGAGGTAGACCGCGATTCGGTCACCGAGAGCGTCGTGGGCCTCTGTTGCTGTGAGCGCGGCGGGCTTCCCGGTGAGGTTAGCGCTCGACACCGCGAGCGGACCGGATTCGCGAAGAATCTCGAGGGTGATTGCGTGGTCGGGCATGCGAAGTGCGGCCGTCCCGTTCGTGTCCCCGAGGTCCCACGCGAGAGTTGTCCGCGCGGGAACAACGATGGTGAGTCCCCCCGGCCAGAACGCCTCGGCCAGCGCGCGCATCTCGGGGGTGACCTGTTCAGCGAGTGCATCGAGCGTCTCGATGCCCGGCACGAGAACGGGCGGAGGTGACGTCCGCCCACGGCCTTTCGCATCAAGAAGTTTCTGAACAGCGGCTGGGTTGAACGCATCCGCGGCGACCCCGTAGACCGTGTCGGTCGGAAGCACAATGAGGTCGCCTCGGCCCACCGCTCGACGCGCAAGCCGCAGCCCCGTCAGCGCCTCTGCCGTGTCGAGGCAATCATAGATTGTGACCATCTCAACTAGTTTAGCGATGGACGGTCACCGCACCGCGGTGAGTGCCCGTTCGCGGTGGAGCAGATCGGTGTGCGTGGACGTCATCCCGAAACCGGCCTCGGCGGCAATCGCTCGGACCGCTGCGCCCTGACCGTCGGCGTGTTCGACCACGAGTGTTCCGCCCGGACGCAGCAGTCGCGCCGCTCGGGCGATGAAGACGCGAAGGTCACGCAAACCATCGGGTCCCCCGAACAATGCGGACTCCGGGTCGTACCCGAGAACCTCCGCATCGACCGGCTTGTCGGCATCGGGAATGTAAGGCGGGTTTGCGACGACAACGTCGATTGTCCCGTCTAGTTCGGGAAGTGCCGTGGCCGCGTCTCCCAGAACGAGAGTGACCCGTCCGTCCCCGTACCGCGCGATGTTCCGTTCGGCCCACGCCGCCGCGAGGGGGTAAAGCTCGATGGCGTAGACCTCGGAGTTGGGCACCTCGGTTGCCAGTGCTAGCGCAAGCGCGCCGGTTCCTGTCCCCAAATCGACAGCGCGCGGAGTCGCCGACGGGACCTGTCGTAGTGCTTCAATCGCCCATTCGGCGACGAGTTCCGTTTCGGGCCGCGGCACAAGTACCCCGGGGCCTACGGCGAGCACGAGGTGGCGAAAGGGCGCTTCGCCGGTGATGTGTTGGAGTGGCTCGCGAGACTCGCGTCGAACCGCCAATTGCTCGATGCGGGCGACCACGTCGGCGTCGAGTTCCGCACCCATGAAGGCTTTCGTGGCGACCTCACCGCGGGTCCAG
>CAMDKN010000044.1 GCA_945901035.1 Gulosibacter massiliensis
GCTCGATAGGAGTTTCTTGGGCGACTGCGGACACGACTTCCCTCGCGGCGACGAAATCCGCGAGCGTGGGTCCAGCGAGTGGGGTTGTCATGTGTGTGCTCCTCGGAAAACGCTACCGTAATAAGCATGATGACCGTCTCTGCCGCCGAAGCACGTCGCCTCGCACTCGCGGCGCAGGGCTTCGGTTCGTCACCGCGCGGGAGGGTAACGACCGATCGCCTGGCACGGACGATTTCGAGCATGGAGGTGTTACAAATCGACTCGGTCAACGTGTTCGAACGCAGTCACTACCTCCCGTTGTTCTCGCGACTGGGTGAATATGACACGGCGATACTTGACGGATTGTTGTTGGACCCCCACACCCCCGCCACGCACATCGAATACTGGGCTCACGAGGCCGCGTTCATTCCGGTCGAGTCGTGGCCGCTGTGGCAGTGGCGGATGCGCGAGAGCCGCGAGCGAAACGAACGACCCGAGTCGTGGTTGGCGCAGCACCGAAAACTCGCCCATGAACTCCTCGCCCGCCTCCATTCGGAAGGCCCAGCGACGTTCAGCCAACTCGAGGGGAAACGTGACCAGCGCCGCGGAAGTTGGTGGGATTGGTCCGATGTGAAAACTGCGCTGGAATACCTATTCGAGGATGGCGTGATTACCGCGATAGGGCGCACGAACTTCCAGCGAATCTATGCGCCGGTCGCCGACGTCATTCCACACCACCTGCTAGACAATGCGGTGGACAAACCCATCGCCAGACGCGCCCTGGTCCTCGACGCGGTTCGAGCGCTCGGGATCGGGGTGCTGACCGACATCGCGGACTACTACCGTTTCACGGTCGCGCCAACAAAGATTGTCCTGGACGAATTGTTGGTAGAAGGAGCAATCAAGCGTGTCGCGGTCGATGGCTGGACTCACCGCGGCGAGAACCTCGATGCGTACATGCTGTCGGACGCAACCGTCCCCGCCCGGGCGCCTAAGGTGTCGACGATTCTGACGCCGTTTGACCCCATCACCTGGAATCGCCCTCGAGCGAGTCGAATGTTCGGTTTCGACTACACAATCGAGATTTATACGCCTGCGGCCAAGCGGAAGTACGGGTATTACTCGCTACCGATTCTCATGGATGATGCACTTGTCGGTCGCATCGACCTCAAAGCCGATCGAAAGACACGAACACTGATTGTTCGAAGCGCGCACTGGGAGCCCCGGCGTCCCGATAACGCGGTGGAGCGGCTCGCCGACATCGTTCGTCGTGCGGCGGCCTGGCGCGGACTTTCGTCAATCGTCGTTGAAGATTGGGGCGATGCCGCGGCCGAACTGCGCCGCGTCTTTTAGAACTTGCCGCCGATTTCCAGCAGACGCCGCACGCGGTCCGCGATGGGCGGATGGGTCGAGAACATGCGTTCGAGGAAATTGGGTTTGTTGGGGTCCGCGATCCACATGTGCGCCATCGAAGCCGACTGGCGTTGTAGCGGCTGGCTGTATTCACCCAGTTTGTGCAACGCGCTGGCGAGCCCTTCGGGGTTTCGCGTCGTCATCGCGCCGGTGGCGTCGGCGAGGAATTCACGCTGTCGCGAAATGCCCGCCTGAACCAGCGCGGACACGACGGGGGCGATGACAAGCGCGACGAGCCCGAACACGAGCGACAGGACGGCAAGGCCGCCGGCTTCGCTTCCGCGCGAGTTCCGGCTGCCGTAAAACGCCATCCGGAACATGATGTCCGAAATGAAGCCGACCGCAACGACGAGCCCGAACACGATCGTCGATACTCGAATGTCGTAGTTTTTGACGTGACCCATCTCGTGGGCCATGACGCCCTCGAGCTCGGGGTCGGTCATGATGTCGAGCAAACCGGTCGTCGCGGCGACCACCGCGTTCTCGGGGTCGCGACCCGACGCGAAGGCGTTGGGGGCGGGATCGTTCACGACGTACACCTTCGGCATCGGCATCCCGTTGGTGATCGCCAGGTTCTCGACGATCCGATACAGCCGCGGATTGTCTTTCTGTTCGATTTGGACGGCGCCCGACGTCATGACGGCGATCGACGCGGCGTTATAGAACTGGAACCACGCATACAGCCCCGCGCCGATGATTGTCATGATCGTGATGGTCCACGACCCATCGCCCATGAACAGGGCGATGAGCCAACCGAGACCACCGAGCAGCACCAAAAAGACAATCAGAATGACAATGGTGTTCCGCTTGTTCGCGGCAATCGCGCTATACATCGAGGGTTAGAACTTGACCTTCGGCGGTTCGGCAATGGCGTCGGGGTTGTCTACCTCGAAGAACTCCCGCTTGCTGAAGCCCAGTTGCTTGGCCCAGATGTTGTTCGGGAAAACCAGAATCATGGTGTTGAAGTCGCGAACGCCACCGTTGTAGAACCGGCGCGACGCCTGAATCTTGTTTTCGGTGTCGACGAGTTCCGCCTGCAGCTGCAGGAAGTTGTTGCTCGCGAGCAAGGCCGGGTAGGCCTCGGCGACGGCGAAAATCGACTTGAGCGCCGACTGCAGCATGCCTTCGGCGGCTGCGGCTTGGGCGGGCCCTTCGGCGTTCACCGTGGCAGCGCGCGCCTTGGTGACGTTTTCGAACACCTCTTTTTCATGCTTGGCGTAGCCCTTGACCGCTTCGATCAGGTTGGGGATGAGGTCAGCGCGACGCTTGAGCTGGACAGTGATGTCGCTCCAGGCTTCGTCGACTCGAACGTTCAAGGTGACGAGGCCGTTGTACGTCGACCAGAGGTAGAGCCCCACGACAATCGAGAGGCCGGCGATGACTAACAGAGTTGTTTGAATGGGATCCATGTCTCAACCCTAAGGCGAATATCGGTGAATCGCCCCAATTTTTCCCGATGGCGAAATGTGCCCCAACAGGGATTCGAACCCTGACTGTAACGATTTTAAGTCGTTTGCCTCTGCCGGTTGGGCTATTGGGGCTCCGCCACTATTTGGCGGAGGGAGACGCGTAGGCGCGGAAGTACGACTTCGGGGTTTCCCGCAGCGCGAGGGTCGTCGTGTCGCGTCCCACGAGGAACTGCATGATCCACCCACCCACGACGCGGAACTTGCGCTCCCACATCGGCATGGCTAAGCCGTGATAACCGCGGTGCATGAGCCACGCGGGGAAACCCGTGATGGCGATTTTGCCGGACTGGAACACTCCGTACCCGACACCCAAACCCGCCACCGAACCGAGGTTCTTGTGGCGGTACTCGACCGGATTTTCGCCGCGGAGCACCGCGACCAGGTTTTTCGCGAGGAGCTTCGCCTGACGAACGGCGTGCTGGGCGTTCGGAACACACATTCCCCCAACGCCCGCACCCGTGAGGTCGGGGACGGCGGCGTTGTCTCCGCCCGCCCACGCCCCGGCCACAACCGTGCCGTCGTTGGTGGTGACCTGCAGCGTCGTCGAGGATTGCATCCGACCGCGGTCATCGAGGGGGAGGTCCATGTCGCGAACAACGGGGTTCGCCATCACGCCGGCGGTCCAGACAATAAGATCCGACTCGAACGAAAGCCCGTTCGACAATTCAACCTTGCCGCCCTTGGCCGACTTCAGTTGCGTGTCGAGGTGCACGGTAGCCCCACGCGACGCGAGGTTTTTCAGGACCCATTTCGACGTGCGCAGCGAAACTTCGGGCATGACTCGGCTCATCGCCTCGACCATGTGGAATTTCGTGTCGTCGATGGTGAGTTCGGGGTACTGCGACAGCATCGCTGAGGCGAGGGACCGCAGCTCGGCGAACGTCTCGATGCCGGCGAATCCTCCACCGATCACCGTGACGGTGAGAAGACGGTCGCGCTCTTTGCCCTTGGGCAGGTTGGCGGCCTTGGCGAAATTGTCAATGATGCGGTCACGGACGGCGAGAGCCTCTTCGATGGACTTCATGCCATACGCCTCTTCCGCAACTCCCGGAATCGGGAAGGTGCGCGAAACGGAACCGGCGGCAATCACGATGTGGTCGTACTTGACCGTGTAGGACTTTCCCGCGGACGGTTGGATGGTCGCGGTTTTCTTGGCGTGGTTGACCTTCACAACGCGTCCCTGCACCACGTGGGTCTTGTTGAGGTGTCGTCGCAGCGGCACAATCACGTGGCGCGCCTCGATCAGACCGGCCGCGACCTCGGGCAGGAACGGGTGGTAGGTCATATAGGGAAGCGGGTCAACAATCGTGACCTCGGCCTCGCCGCGACGAAGGTGTTTTTGAAGTTTGAGGGCGGTGTAAAAACCGGTGTAACCGCCACCGACGATGAGTATCTTGGCCACGACGAGTGCTCCTGATTTTGGGAAGGACAACCCCTCAAACTTATCGCGTTTCTGGCGCACACTCGCATCGCAACGGTGACCATGAACAAGCAGCGAGGGCGTGATCCCCCACGGGGTTCACGCCCGGTCCAGCCGCGAGACTGTGAGCGGCGAGAGCGTGCAAACATTTGACGCGGTTCGGCATTCCGCCGGCACTGATTCCGTCAACCTCGGCGACGTGCCCGTGCCGATTCCGGTCGGCGATGTACGACTCGTGGGCAGCAAGATAGGCGGTCGCGAAATCGGGTTGCTCGGACAATTTGTCCTGCTCGGCGACCATGAACCCGTTCGCTTCGAGAGTCGACAGAGCCGCGGTCGCACCGGGGTGGGTCAGGTAATAGAAGGTGGGAAACGGGGATCCGTCGGCCAAGCGTGGTTTGGTGGCGACCACGGTGGGAGCGCCGCACGCGCATCGCGCCGCGACTCCGACAACGTCCCGCATGGGGCGACCGAGTTGGATCTGCATGATCTCGAGGTCACGGTCGGACGCAGCGTCGATGGTCACTCAGTTGCCGTTTCGGGTTTCGCGGCGAACGCATAGGACTGAACAAACGCCTCCACCCAATCGATTGACGTCCGATGCACGGTACCGAGCACCTCGTCGGACTTTGCGGGTTTGGCGTTGACATCGTTGACGACCAAATAGGAAATGTCCCCCGGGTACACGAACATGAGCCGTTCCCTGGCTTGCGCCTCGACGTACGCCCGGTCCGACCAGCGTTCAAGTTCTGCTTTCGCTTCCGCGAGGGTCGCGCGGGCCGACGCCACCTCCTTGTCCAACTCGGCGAGACGAACCTGTTGTTCGAACCAAATCTGCACGGGGTGCGATAGGTCGACGACTGCCGCGACCGCAATGATCACGCCCACGATGACGGCGCCGCTGCGCTGAATTTCGCGATCGAGAAAATTGTCGAGAGTCCGCCGAACACCACCACGAGCACGCCCCGGCCCTCGGACGGGACGGCCGGGTCGCCGCGGGCTAGTCATGGGACAAGGGTAACGCGAGCGACGGCTCGGCGGCCGAAGCGACTAGGCCGTGAATCGCGGGAATGCTCCACGACCCGCGTACACCGCGGCGTCACCGAGTTCCTCTTCGATGCGCAGCAACTGGTTGTACTTGGCGACGCGCTCGCTGCGCGCCGGTGCACCGGTCTTGATCTGGCCACAGTTGGTCGCGACGGCGAGGTCGGCGATGGTCGTGTCTTCGGTTTCTCCCGAGCGGTGGGACAGGACCGCGGTGTACCCCGCGCGCTGCGCCATCGCGACTGCGTCCAGCGTCTCGGTGAGCGAACCGATCTGGTTCACCTTGACCAGAATCGAGTTGCCGACGTGGCGCTGGATTCCGTCCGCGAGGCGAACGGGGTTGGTGACAAACAGGTCGTCGCCCACGAGTTGCACCGTGGCGCCGAGTTCCGCGGTGATTGCTTCCCAACCCGCCCAATCGTCCTCGGACAGCGGGTCTTCGATGGTGATGAGCGGATACGCGGCAACGAGTTCCGAGTAGTACGCAACGAGTTCACCCGAGGACAGTTCGCGTCCTTCGAAACGGTACTTGCCGTTGTCGTGGAACTCGGTGGCCGCAACGTCGAGGCCCAGAGCGAGGTCCTTGCCTGGCGTGAAGCCCGCCTTTTCAATGGCGACCATGAGCAGATCGAGCGCGGCACGGTTGTTGTCGAGGTTCGGAGCGAATCCACCCTCGTCACCCAAACCGGTCGCGAAGCCCTGGGACTTCAGTTCCGCCTTGAGCGCGTGATACACCTCGACGCCCCAGCGAAGTCCTTCGCGGTAAGTGTCGGCACCGATGGGCAACACCATGAATTCTTGGACGTCGACGTTGGTGTCGGCGTGGGCGCCGCCGTTGATGACGTTCATCATCGGAACGGGGAGCACATGGGCGTTGGGGCCACCGAGGTAGCGGAACAGGGGCAGATCCGCCGAGAGCGCGGCCGCTTTTGCCACCGCGAGCGAAACCCCGAGAATCGCGTTGGCGCCCAGCTTGGACTTGTTGGCGGTTCCGTCCGCCTCGATCAGAGCCGCATCCACCGCGCGCTGCTCGCTGGCGTCGAGCCCCTCGATGGCCTCAGACAGCACGTCGATGACCGAGTCAACGGCCTTCAGAACGCCCTTGCCGCCGTAGCGCTTGGAGTCGTCATCACGTAGTTCGAACGCTTCGAACGCGCCGGTCGAGGCACCCGACGGAACGGCGGCCGAGGCGACGGTTCCGTCCTCGAGAACGACATCCACCTCGACGGTAGGGTTTCCGCGCGAATCCAGAATCTCGTGGGCATCAACAAAAGCAATAGCGGACACAGGTTCTCCTTGAGTGGTGGTGTTTCCAGATTAGGCGTTAGTCGAGGGTCTTCCACTCCAGGGGCTCCCCCGGATTGAGAAAGGCGTATCGACGGAACCCGTCGTTCGCGAGTTGGTCGAGAATCGCACGGGTGTTCTTGGTTTTGTGGACGAGCCGGACTCGGAGTCCGTCGGCAACAAGCGCCGTCTTGTGGGCGATCAATTCGGCGGGGCTCAACTGCGGGTCATAGATAACAGCGACCGAGTCCGACTCGGCGACATCATCGCTGAGAACGAGGTCGACGAGTCGTTCGAATCCGAGCGAGAACCCGACCGCCGGTACTTCGGTTCCGAGGAACCGACCAATCCTGCCGTTGTACCGTCCGCCGCCGCCCAACGAATAACCGAGGTCGGGGTGGGCGACTTCGAAAATGGCGCCGGTGTAGTACCCCATGCCTCGAACCAGGAACGGGTCGAACACCATTGTGACGCCGGTCCCGACCGCCGCCGCGATCTCGGCGAGTTCGGCCACCGCCTCGGGGGCGACTCCGGCGGGTAGGGCATCGGTCATCGCCGCGAGCGTCGGTGCCGACGTCGGGTTCGCGTGACGCCCGAGCAGTTCTTCGAGTGTGGCGAGCGCCGCATCACCGGCCCCGTGTTCGCGAAGCTCGGCGACGACGCCCTCGGCGCCGATCTTGTCGAGTTTGTCCAGGGTGATGAGCGCCGACTCGGTGTTGGTCAGACCGAGCGCCGACAGCAACCCCATGAGAATGCGGCGGTCGTTCAGGCGAATCGTGGTGCCCGTGACCCCCAGCCGGTCGAGCGTGACGCTCGTGGCCGTGATGAGTTCGATTTCCGCGAGAATTCCGGATTCGCCGATGATGTCGATGTCGCACTGGACGAACTGTCGGAATCGCCCCTTCTGCGGGCGTTCGGCCCGCCACACCGGAGCGATCTGAATCGCCCGAAAGACGGGGGGAAGTTCGGCGCGATGCGTCGCATAGAAACGGGCGAGCGGAACAGTGAGGTCGTATCGCAACCCCATGTCGATCAGGTCCGCGGTAGACGTCGCCGCGGCGATGTCGTCGGGGGTGAGACCGCGCTTGAGCACACCGAACGCGAGTTTTTCGTTGTCACCGCCGAGACCAGCGGACAAACGCGCCGATTCTTCGACGACGGGGGTCTCGATTTCGTCGAAACCGTTCACCCGGAAGGATTCGCGAATGACGCCCAGAACCCGATCGCGACGGGCTTTCTCGGCGGGGGTGAAGTCGCGCATCCCTCGGGGTGGGTTCACGGTCGCCATTCGTTTATTGTTCCACAGGTCAGAGACCCCAGACCGAACGGCGCGAGGATCGGAAATCGTTATCCGACGTTCGGTGGCAGACTGGAGTCATGAGCACCATCGGGTTTGTTCCACGTTTTCTCGCCTCGGTCACCGCAATCGCTCGCACGGGTTACTGGGTGACACTTCTCGCCGTCACCGCCGCCTTTTCGCTCATCATCGTCGGGTTGACGGTCACGAGCGACGCTGCCACAGCCGCAGGGACAGACGCCGGTCGGATGGCTCTGTCATTCGCCGAGTTCCTCGTCCTTGTCGCAATCCTGCTGGGTGTCCCCACGGTGTTCGTCACGGTTCGCGAAACTCTCGGTCGGCTCGGGTTCCTCCACACTTTCCTGCTCGCGATTGTCGTGGGTGGCTCGTTCCTCGTCGCCGCCGCACCCGCGCTGCTGTGGGCGATTTTGTCGACGGGCGTATCCGTCGACGTGTGGGTACCGACTCTCGCCACCGTCGAATTACAGATCGTGGTGATCGGCGCACTGGTCGCACTCGCTCACTGGGCCATCGCGAATGACAGTGCCGCCTCCGCCTCCGCGTTCGGACTGATTGCGGGTATCACGATCGGTCCGCTGTTGATTGTCGGGGCGGCGTCATTGGGCACTCCGGTCGAACAAACGACGAAAACGTATTACATCCAGTGGAAGGACGAAAACGAGCCGACCGACCCCGACACCGGTTATCCGCTGAACCCGACGTGTGAGAAGTATCCGTCCACGTCGACCGCGTTTCTCACCGATTATTCGGGCGTGTGGTCGGTTGTCACGACCAACCCCGTCGCGCTTGTCAGCGCATCCATCACCCCGGTCGTCGGCGATTGGGAAGGCCCCGGCGATATGAGCCTCGGGGAGTCAGGGCCCAACGGGATGCCCGCCGTGCAGGTGCCGCTCGACCTGTTTTCGACCGTCGACCTGAACGTGCGCGGGATG
>CAMDKN010000045.1 GCA_945901035.1 Gulosibacter massiliensis
GTCGTGAAGCGCTCGACCCAAAAGCGCGAGGTCACGCCAATCCGGCACCACCACGACCACGCCGTCGCGCGCGTCGCGTACCAAATCCGCCACCTCCACCAGCGACACACGAGTCACGCCTTGGGGTGTGTCCACAACCCCCGCACTCAACGCCACAACTTTGCGGGTTCCGGCTCGAACGACGGGTGACGGTCGGGGGGTGACAATCCTGCCCTGTTCTGTTCGTACGGTGCGTTTGGGGATCGCGACGCGAAGCACATCCGATGCACTCCCCCCGTTTCGGTCGGCAACGGTGCGCACGAGTTGCCACAGAGCGGGGGTGAGCACAGGAACATTTCCCACAACCGAGCGCACGTCCGCGAGGGCCACACCCGCAGTCGATGCGGAAATGATGGACACCACGAAGGCCGACAATTGTCGATTCCCGCCCTTACCCAGCGGCACGTTCACGCGGCCACCGACCACGATCTCGTCCTGAAGATGTGGCGGGATTGCGTAGTCGAGAAGCCGGTCGAGTCGCGGTATTGGCGACTCCAACAACACCTGCGCGACCAGCCCCGGCATGTTTATCCCAGTTCGGCGAGAGCGGCCCGAATAGCGTCCACCCGGTCGAGGCGTTCCCAGGTGAAATTCGCACCCGTTCGTCCGAAGTGCCCGTAGGTCGCCGTTTCGCGATAGTTGCGATGGAGCAAATCGAGATCGCGGATGATCGCGGCGGGGCGGAAATCAAAAACCGATTCCAGAATGCGTTGAATGAGGTCGAGCGGCTGTTTCTCGGTTCCGAACGCTTCGACATAGAGACCGATCGGATCGGCCCGACCAATCGCATAGGCCACCTGAACCTCGAGTCGATCGGCGAGGCCCGCGGCGACCGCGTTTTTCGCAACCCAGCGAAGTGCGTATGCGCCGGAGCGATCGACTTTCGATGGGTCTTTTCCGGAAAACGCGCCGCCGCCGTGGCGGGCCGCGCCGCCATAGGTGTCCACGATAATTTTTCGACCGGTCAGTCCCGCGTCACTACCGGGACCACCGTGAACGAACGACGAGGACGGGTTCACAATGTAGGTCATGGACGATGAGTCGAGCCCCGATTCGGCGAAAACCCAGTCGATCACGTGCTCGCGGATGTCGTCGGCGATCCGATCGAGCGTGAACTGCGCCCCGTCGATCTGCTCGTCGTGTTGCGCCGAGACAACAACGGTATCGACGGTGCGGGGAATTTGGCCGTCGTAACCGATGGTCACCTGGGTTTTGCCATCCGGGCGCAGATACGCAATGATGCCCTGTTTTCGAACAAATTCGAGACGTTCCGCGAGACGGTGAGCGTAAAAAATCGGTGCTGGCATGAAGTCCACCGTCTCGGTGCAGGCATAGCCGAACATGATTCCCTGGTCACCCGCACCCAGTTCATCGCCCTGGACGACCGCCTGGTTGATTTCCTTTGCTTGGTCCCCGATTGACATCATGATTCCGCAGGAATTACCGTCGAAACCCGATGCCGCCGAGTTGTATCCGATGCCGATGATGACTTCCCGCACGAGCTGGTCGATATCGACATACCCTTCGGTCTTGATTTCGCCCGCGACGTGAATAAGCCCGCCGGACGCGAGGCATTCGACGGCAACCTTCGCATCACGGTCTTGAGCGAGTACCGCGTCTAGAATTGCATCGGACAGTTGATCGCACAGTTTGTCCGGGTGTCCACTCGTCACAGATTCGCTGGTAAAAAGTCGTAGGGTCACGGAGTGTTCACTTTCTGTCGGCTGACAAGGTCGAAGATTCGGGACGCCACGGCCATTTTGCTGCCGTTCACTGTGTCGATAACCGAACCCGCGTTGTTCAGCACCAGAGTACTCGTTGGCACCGACCCGAAACCTTTCGACTCACCGACCACATTGGCGACCAACAGATCAGCCCCCTTGGCTATCGCCTTTGTCGCAGCGAGCGTTGCAAAGTTCTCGTCGTCCGTTTCCGCAGCGAAACCGACCACGAACGCTCCGCTCGCAGCCGCGACGACGTCGCGAAGAATGTCGGGGTTTTCGGCGAGCAGCAGTTCGGGCACTCCGTCCGACTTCTTGATTTTCTGGCTCGACGCGTTGACAACGTGGAAGTCCGACACCGCCGCAACAGAAAGAAAAACGTCGCACCCGGCAATGCGGTCCAACACCGCGGCGTGCATTTCGGCGGCAGTGGAAACGGATACGTTGACGATACCCGCTGGACGCGCCACCTCGAGGTGCGCTCCGATGAGAGTCACTGTCGCACCGCGGTCGCGCGCGACGATGGCACAGGCGACGCCCATGTGACCGGTCGATCGGTTCCCGACAAACCGAACCGGGTCGATCGGTTCCCGCGTCCCGCCCGCGGTAATGAGAACCGTCATGCCCGCGAGGTCTTTCGGGTGAATCGCGGACCACACGGCGTCCACAATGTCGGATTCATCCGCCAATCGGCCGAGCCCGACATCCCCGCCCGTAAGTTCTCCCGCGGTCGGTCCGATGAAAATAGCGCCGCGATCGGTGAGCGTTGCGACATTGTCGCGGGTGGCCGCGTGCTCCCACATTTCCGTGTGCATCGCCGCCGCAACGATGAGCGGAGCCGACGACGCCAGTACCGTCGTCAACAAAAGCGAGTCAGCACGACCCTCCGCGAGAGCGGATAGCGTGTTCGCCGTCGCCGGCGCCACCAGTACCGCATCAGCATTCTTACCGAGAGCGACGTGGCGAACCTGCGCGACATCATCGAATAGCGAATAGTGAACCGGATTCCGACTGATTGCCTCCAACGTTGACCGGCCAACGAATTCACGCGACGACTCGGAGGGAACAACGGTGACGTCCGCGCCGCGCCGGACAAGTTCGCGGATGACCCCAACCACCTTGTAGGAGGCGATACCGCCGGTCAGCCCGACCACGATTCGGGGACGACGGTCCGTCATGTTACGGGGCTTTGCCGATCTCTATGAGTCCCTCGGAAATTTCACGCATCGCGATGGTGAGGGGTTTTTCGTCCAACGCGAACTCGACGAGAGGGCCGGCGGTGGTGACGGTGCCCTCGGCACGTTCAACGTAGTAATCGTTAATTTGGCGGGCACGCTTTGACGCGACGATAACCAACTGGTACTTCGAATCGACCTTCGTGAGTAGTTCGTCGATGGGTGGGTCGATGATTCCCTTGTTCGTGTTCATGCTGTGCCTTCCGACCTAGTGGTTCGTCATCAAGTGTACGACGGCTTCGGCTGCACGGTCGACATCGTCGTTGACAATCGTCTCGTCAAACTCGTCCTGAGCGGCGAGCTCGGTCCGGGCGGTTTCGAGTCGTCGCGCTTGTTCCGCACTATCTTCGGTCCCTCGCGATTCCAGCCGGCGCACGAGTTCTTCCCAACTGGGCGGCAACAGGAAGACCAGAATCGCCTCCGGCATCGCGGCCTTGACCTGCCGGGCACCCTGGATATCGATTTCCAGGATGATGCTATCTCCGCGCTCGAGAGCCTCCACAATCGGCGCGCGCGGTGTCCCATAACGGTTCTGCCCGTGGACGACCGCCCACTCCAACATCTGGTGTGCAGCGACCACGCGATCAAATTCGTCGTCGGACACGAAAAAGTAGTGCACGCCCTCCGTTTCACCCGGACGCGGCGCGCGAGTCGTCGCCGACACCGAGAATCGAACATCGGGGTGTTTGTCGCGGATTCGTGCAACAACAGTGCCTTTACCCACCGCGGTCGGTCCGGCGACCACGATCAACCGTCCCCTGGTTGGCCTCGTTTTGCCCGTGGCACCACGGGCCACGAGCCACGCCGTCAACCTTTCCCTCTGGTGTCGTCCCAGTGCACCGAGACGTTTTCTACTCGAAATGTCGACGGCCTCGAGAATGCGCGGCACCTTGATTGCCCCCACACCCGGCATCGCGCCAAGATATTCGGTGATTCGAAGGCCGGCCTCGGCGGAGTCGATGTTGTCCCAGGCGAACCGCGCCACCGACAACGGGTCCCGCTCGCCCCGCGCGATCGAATTCTTCACCGCCGCTCGCGCACGCCGTCGCTCCACGGCGATTCGGGAGGCGTCGGCGGGGTCTCGCATCAGAGTCCCAATTCTCGCAGATGGTTGTCAATCGCCGCACCGACGGCTGCTGGACCTGCTCCGAGAACGCTGCGGCTGACCGTCGGGATGACGCGCGGGGCAGCGGCCCCGAAAATTGTTGCGAGGTCCGACAGGGCGGCTCCTTGAGCGCCAAACCCAGGCGACAACACCAATAAACCGTCGAGGTCGCCGTCGGTCAATCCGCTCGACTCGAGACTCCGCGTAGCGCCCACGACGACGCCGACCGACTGTGTGTTCCGCGAGCGTTCTCGTGCACGACGGGCAATGAGTGCCGACACGGACACGCCGTCTGTCCGCGCGGCTTGAACGGTGGGGGCGTCGGGATTCGACGTGGCACAGAGTACGAACACCGCGCCACGGGCGTGTTCCGCCGCCCGAAACGCGGGCTCCAGCGCCTCAAATCCCGGGTAGGGGCTCACGGTCATTGCGTCACACTGCAACGGGCCGGCTTCGAGCCACGCCGAGGCGTAGCTCTCCATGGTCGACCCGATGTCGCCGCGTTTCGCATCAGCAATCACGAGCAGCCCGGCAGAGCGTGCCTCGTGAATCAACGATTCCACTGCGGCGTAGCCCGCCGCACCGAAACGTTCAAAATAACCGATTTGCGGTTTGACAATGCCCACTCGTCCCGCCAGCGCAGAGAGAATCACACGCCCCATCTCGAGCGCGCCGTCCGCCGAATCGGCGAGACCCCAGCCGGCGAGAGACTCCGCGCTCGGATCGATTCCCACGCACAACGGACCATGCGTCGAGGAGAGCTCGGCAACGCGAGAAACGAAGTCCATCACCACGCCGCCCGATCCGCCGCGTACTCCTGCAGTGACCGCACCGACACCGCCGCCCCCGATAGCTCCATCGCCGACACCGCGGCGGAAACCTGCGCGATCGTCGTGACCAGCGCTTTATCGGCGGCGACCGCTTCGCGGCGAATTTCCATACCGTCGGCACGGGCGCTGCGGCCGGAGGGCGTATTGATAATCAAATCGACGGACCCGGCTCGGATCAGGTCGATGATGGATTCCTGTCCAGCATCTGCCTCGAAGTGTTTGCGAACCGTGGTCACGGGTACACCGTTTCGCGCGAGGATGTCCGCGGTTCCCCCCGTCGCAAGCACCGTGAAACCGAGTTGCACGAGACGCTGCATCGGGAGCACGATGGCCCGCTTGTCCCGGTCCGCAACCGACACGAAGACGGTACCCGACGTCGGCAGACCACCGTAGGCGGCGTCTTGGCTCTTTCCGAACGCCAGCGGAAAGTTTCGGTCGATGCCCATGACCTCTCCGGTCGACCGCATTTCCGGTCCGAGCACGGCGTCCACAACGCGTCCCTCAACGGTGCGAAAACGTTTGAACGGCAACACCGCTTCTTTCACCGCGACCGGAGAATCACGGGGCACAACCGAACCATCGTTTTCGGGAAGGTGGCCATCCGCGATCAACTCGGCGATGGTGCGTCCGACCATGATGAGCGATGCCGCTTTGGCCAACTGTGTGCCCATCGCCTTGGACACGAACGGGACCGTTCGGCTCGCGCGCGGGTTGGCCTCGAGGACATAGAGAACGCCGGCCGAGATGGCGAACTGCACGTTGAGAAGACCCCTCACTCCGATTCCGGCTGCAATTGCTCGGGTCGAGGCCACGACCTGGTCGATCACGCCCCTCCCCAGTGTCACGGGGGGCAAGGTGCAGGCCGAGTCGCCCGAGTGAACTCCGGCCTCTTCGATGTGCTCCATCACCCCGCCGATATACAGGTCGGTCCCATCAAACAGGGCGTCAACATCGATTTCGATCGCGTCTTCGAGAAAACGGTCAACCAGAAGTGGCGCGTCGATGCCGATGATGGCGGACTCGGCGATTCGAACGAAATAGTCCCGCAGCGATTCGGCGTCGTAAATTATTTCCATGCCGCGTCCGCCCAAGACGTAGGACGGGCGCACGAGAACGGGGTACCCCACATCGCCGGCCACATCGATGGCGGACTCGACATCGGTCGCCGTTCCGTTTCGTGGCGCGACCAATCCGTTTTCCGACAGGACAGTGGAAAAGCGGCCGCGTTCCTCGGCGATATCGATTGCATCGGGAGTCGTGCCGAGAATCGTGACGCCGTTGCGCTCGAGCCCGTGCGCCAGCCCCAGCGCGGTCTGCCCGCCCAACTGGACGATCGCACCGAGAATCGTCCCGCTCGCGCTTTCGGCGTGAATCACCTCGAGCACGTCCTCCAGTGTCAACGGCTCGAAATACAGGCGGTCGCTGGTGTCATAGTCGGTCGACACTGTCTCGGGATTGCAGTTGATCATGATGGTTTCATAGCCGGCGTCCGCCAGAGCGAACGACGCGTGCACACAGGAGTAGTCGAACTCGATCCCCTGTCCAATTCGGTTGGGTCCCGACCCGATGATGATGACCTTGGTGCGTTCGGACGGAACGACCTCGGTTTCGGTGTCGTAGGACGAGTAGTGATACGGCGTCAGTGCGGGGAACTCACCCGCGCACGTGTCGACCGTTTTGAACACGGGCCGTATCCCCTGTTCGTGGCGAAACGTTCGAATGTCCGTTTCCGTTTTCCCCCAGAGGGCGGCGAGTTGCACATCGCTAAACCCGTGGTCTTTCGCGCGCCGAATCGATTCTGCCGTCATCGGGCCCGAGGCGATTTCGGTCGCAACCTCGTTGATCAGGACAATTTGATCCAGGAACCAGGGATCAATAGCGGTCGCGGCGAACGCCTGCTCGACCGTCGCGCCCGCCCGGAGGGCTTGCTGAACCGTGACGATACGCCCGTCCGTCGGTTTTCGAGCGAGCGTCAACAGTTCGTTCACGTCACCCGCCGGACCGTCCCAGTGGAACGAACTACCCCGTTTTTCCAGGGACCGCAGCGATTTTTGGAGTGCGGTGGTGAAGTTTCGGCCGATCGCCATCGCCTCCCCCACACTTTTCATCGTCGTCGTGAGTGTCGTTTCGGCGTCCGGGAATTTTTCAAACGAGAACCGAGGTGCCTTGACCACCACGTAGTCGAGCGTCGGTTCGAACGATGCGGGGGTGACCCCCGTGATGTCGTTCTGGATTTCGTCGAGCCGATATCCGATGGCGAGTTTCGCCGCGATCTTGGCGATGGGAAAACCCGTCGCTTTCGACGCGAGGGCGCTCGACCGGCTGACGCGCGGATTCATCTCGATCACAATCACACGACCGTTCGTCGGGTCAATCGCGAACTGGATGTTACAACCGCCCGTGTCCACCCCGACGGCGCGGATGATGCGGATACCGATGTCCCGCAAATTTTGATACTCGCGGTCGGTCAGTGTGAGTGCGGGAGCAACGGTGAGCGAGTCTCCGGTGTGCACACCGACGGGGTCAATGTTTTCAATGGAGCAGACCACAACCGTGTTGTCCGCGGTGTCGCGCATCAGTTCCAGTTCGTATTCTTTCCAACCCAGAATGGATTCCTCGAGCAACACTTCGCCCGTGGGACTTTCGTGGAGACCGTTCGCGACCATTCGCCGAAGTTCGGTCTCGTCGTACGCGAAACCCGAACCCAAACCTCCCATGGTGAACGAGGGCCGAATCACCACGGGGTATCCCGATTCTTCGACGAAGGCCAATGCTCCGTCGACCGAATCCACCAGGACACTTCGGGCCACTTCGGCGCCGCACTCGATCGCCAAATCCTTGAAAATCTGCCGGTCTTCGCCGCGACGAATGGCCTCAAACTTTGCGCCAATCAACTCGACGTTGTATTTGGTCAAGATCCCCTGTTCGTGAAGCGCCATAGCCGCATTCAGCGCCGTCTGTCCTCCCAGAGTGGGCAAAATCGCGTCGGGACGTTCCTTGGCGATGATTGCCTCGATGGCGGCCGTTGTAATCGGCTCGATGTAGGTGGCGTCGGCGAAATCGGGGTCCGTCATGATGGTCGCGGGGTTCGAGTTGACCAAAATCACGCGGATGCCTTCCTCCCGCAGCACTCGACAGGCCTGCGTGCCCGAGTAATCGAATTCCGCCGCCTGTCCAATCACAATCGGACCCGACCCGATTACCAGCACGGAAGAGATGTCGGTGCGCTTGGGCATCAGCGTGCTTTCGTTGTGGCGACGACGAGGTCGCGGAACTGGTCGAAGAGATAGTTCGAATCGTGTGGTCCGGCCGCTGCTTCCGGGTGATATTGAACGCTGAAGGCGGGCACGTCCAGAGCGCGGAGACCCTCAACGCAGTCGTCGTTGAGACCGACGTGGCTGACTTCCACTCGACCGAACCCAGCGGGCGAATCGACAATTCCGTCGGTGGGCGCTGCGACGGCGAAACCGTGGTTATGTGCGGTGATTTCGATGCGACCGGTCGCCTTATCCAGCACAGGTTGGTTGATCCCGCGGTGACCGTACTTGAGTTTGTAGGTGTCGAAACCCAGAGCGCGACCGAATAACTGGTTCCCGAAACAGATTCCGAAAAACGGGATTCGTTGGCGCAGGATTGCGGCGAGGAGTTCGACGTGGCGCGTTGACGCGGCGGGATCGCCGGGACCGTTCGAGTAGAACACCGCGACCGGCGTGATGGCCAACATTTCCTCGAGCGTGACGGATTGCGGGAACACGTGGACATCGAATCCTCGTGCGGCGAGGTGACCAAGCGTCGCATTTTTGACGCCCAAGTCGAGAACGGCGAGAGCACCGATGGATTCACCGACTGCGGGAACGAGGTAATCGTTG
>CAMDKN010000046.1 GCA_945901035.1 Gulosibacter massiliensis
GGGCCTGAACGCCGGAGAAGTAAACGTTCTCGGAGAGATAGTTGAAGTCCCACGCCCAACGCTTTCCGAACACCTCGATTTTCACATCGGGGTTGGGGTTCACTTGTTCGATGATTGCCTGATCGCGTGCGGTGAACGCGAAAAATCCGATCACCAATACGAGAGGCACGGTCGTGAAAAAAATCTCGATGGGGTTGTTGTATCGCAGTTGCGGCGGAATTCCGGTGTCCGTTGCGCGGCGACGATAGGCAATCAGCGCCCAGAGGATCAGACCCCAGGTGATTGCGCCGACGATGAGTAGGACAATCCACGACGTTGCCCACAGGCTGATGATGCGTTCGGTGTGGTTGGTGACCCCCGGCTCCGACGGAAGAAACCCTCGGAGTTCTTGGCTCGTGCAGCCGGAAAGCGTCAGCGCTGCGGCGACGCCGATAACAACGGCGAGCACACGGTAACGATTTTTGTGCAACGGAAGCCTCTCGACCGAACTGTTCATGTGGATTCAGTCTATGACATTCCGTGAGACATCATGACGCACACGGCGCGCAAAAACCCCGAAAACATCGTGATTTTGGGCAATTGTGAGCCCTGCACGGCGTTTAGTTGAATGAGTCACCGCACGCGCACGAGCTAGCGGCATTGGGGTTGTTGATTTGGAATCCCGAGGACTGCAGAGTGTCCTCGTAATCGATCGACGCACCGTCCAGGTACGGAGCGCTCTTCTTGTCGACGACGACCTCAACTCCGTCAAACGCGACGACGGCGTCACCGTCCGTTTCGCGTTCGTCGAAGAACATGTCGTACTTGAAACCGCTGCACCCGCCCGCTTTCACGACGAGGCGCAAGCGCAGATCATCGCGCTGTTCGCGGCCGATGAGAGCTTTCGCTTTCACAATGGCCGACGGGGTGAGAGTCACGCCGTGAGTGTTTTCCGTCAAGGTGGTGCCAACTAGTTCGCTCATGCCCTCGATTTTACACCCTCGAAAAGGTTCAGTCGCGCTCATTGAGTCGAACCAGGAAAAGAGTCTCCGCCAGCATCGCCCGTTGTAACACCGCAAGCGACAGTGACTCGTTCGGGCTGTGCGCTCGGGACTGCGGGTCCTCGACTCCGGTAATCAGAATCTGCGCGTCGGGGAATCGTGCCACCAAATCGGCAACGAACGGAATGGATCCGCCCACGCCGACCATCACGGGGTCAGCTCCGCCCCACGCGTCTCGAAGGGCGTCCATTTCGAGCGCTGCGGCGCTCCCCGTGGTGTCCACCAAGAACGGGTTTCCGAGGTCAACCTGTCCGAATTCGAGGTGCGCGCCCCACGGCACTGTGTCGCGAAGGTGTTGTTCGATGTGCGTGAATGCCTCGGCCGCGGACTGTCCGGGAGCGATTCGAACCGAGATTTTCACGGTCACCGAGGGAATCAACGTGTTGGACGCGTTCTGGACACTCGGTGCGTCAATTCCCGTGATCGAAATCGCGGGTTGAAACCACAGGCGGGACAGGATAGGTCCCGCGCCGATGTCACTCACTCCCACCTTGAGACCCGAGTCGTGGATGAGTTCGTCCTTGGTGAAATCGGGAACCGGCGCGTCGTGTGATCGGAGCCCGGCAATCGCGAGGGACCCGTCGTCGTTGTACAAGCGTGCAAGTAACGTGGTCGCCGCCATCATGGCATCCGGCACCGCTCCCCCCAGCATTCCCGAATGCGACGCGTGGTCGAGCGTCGAGACGGTGAGTGAGAACGCGACGTTTCCCCGCAGACTCACGGTGAGTGACGGGATGTCGACGGACCGATTGTCCGAGTCGGCCACGATGATGATGTCGCTTTCGAGGAGCCCGACATGGCGATCGAGAATCGAGGTGAAGGAACGAGAACCAAATTCTTCCTCGCCCTCGATGAACACAGCGAGACCGATATTGAGCTCGTCGCCGAGTGCCGTCGCCACCGCCTCGAGTGCGGTGAGGTGAACCACGACTCCGGCTTTGTCGTCCGCCGCACCGCGACCGTACAGTCGACCGTTTCGTTCGCTCGGTTCAAACGGTTCGCTGTCCCACGCTGCGGCGTCTCCCGGAGGTTGAACATCGTGATGCGCATAGAGCAATACGGTGGGGAATCCGGGCTTGGGGGCCCGTCGAGCGAGGACCGCCGGTTGACCGTAACCGGGGCCCTCCGCGTGTGGCTCGGTGACCGTTCGAATCTCGTCGAAGATGCCCAGGGCTCGAATCCGCTCTTCGACAAACGACGCAGATTTTTCCACCTGCGCCCTGTCGAAACTGTCCCACGAGACGCTCGGAATCCGCACGAGTGCGATGAGCGTTTCGACGGCGGACGGAAACGCTGCGGCGATTGACGCACGGAGGGCGTTGAGGGAACGAGGAGATTCTGTCATGACGGTAATCTTAGGAGTACCTAGTGAGAGGAACCGTTGTGAACGACTCCCCCGAAAGCATGCCGTCCGTAGGCAAGGGACACGCAACCCCGAGCCGTAAAGAGCGCGAAGC
Organism: Gulosibacter massiliensis; assembly: GCA_945901035.1. Classification (GTDB taxonomy): domain Bacteria; phylum Actinomycetota; class Actinomycetes; order Actinomycetales; family Microbacteriaceae; genus MWH-TA3. Next base: position 2,498 of record CAMDKN010000046.1, read on the forward strand.
GGCGAACAAACGCCCGTTGGTCGCGCCTCGTTCGGTGAAGAAAGCCAAATTGACTCGTGAAGAGAAGAACAAGCGCGCGGCGGATCGTATGACCGCGCGTCAGGGTTTCGAAGCGGGTGACGAGCGTTACCTCCCCGCTCGCGACAAGGGAGCCCAGCGGAAGTTCGTTCGCGACTTCGTCGACGCCCGCTACACCGTCGGGGAATTCATGATTCCGCTCATGTTCGCGGTGATCATCGCGACGTTCCTGCCTCAGTACAGCGCGACCGACGGTTCCCAGATTGGGCTCCAGATGACGGTCATCATCGCGATGTACGGCTTTTTCCTGATCGCCGTCTTCGACGCGTTGATATTGGGACGGAAACTCCTGAAGGTTATGGTTGTCAAGTTTGGCGACACTCGCATCGAAAAAGGTCATCGTTGGTATGCCGCAACGCGCGCGTTCCAGTTCCGCCCGCTTCGCGTTCCCAAACCGCAGGTTGTTCGCGGGCAGAAAGTGTCATAACCCGCGCGATAATCCCCGAGTGATGCGGGCGGCCCAGAACGGTCCTTCGTAGAGAAACGCCGTGTAGCCCTGCACCAACGTCGCACCGTCGGCGAGGCGTTCGTGGACGTCGTGCCACGTTTCGACACCGCCGACCGCAATGATGCACAGGTCGCGACCGACCCGCGAGCGCAACCGGCGGACCACCTCTGAGGAGCGGCGCGTGAGCGGTGGTCCCGAGAGGCCGCCAGCACCCATCGCGTCAACTTCCCCCGCCGGCGTCTGCAAGCCCTCTCGTGACAGCGTCGTATTGGTCGCGATGATTCCGTCCAAACCGATTCGAAGGACCAGATCTGCGATCGCGTCGACGCCTTTGTTCGTCAGATCCGGCGCGATCTTGACCAGCACGGGAGTTGATCCGGCTTCACTCTTCACCGCACTCAAGAGTGGCTCGAGCATCTCGATCGCCTGAAGACCCCGAAGTCCCGGGGTGTTGGGAGACGACACGTTGACCACCAAATAGTCGGCGTGCGGCGCAAGGAGGCGAGTCGATGCGAGGTAATCACCGCGGGACTCCGCGACGTCCGTTGCGAGGCTCTTGCCGATGTTCACGCCGACGACAGGTCCCGTGCGACGCCGGAGTCGAGGGACGACGGCCGCCGCGCCGTCGTTGTTGAACCCCATCCGATTAATCAGGGCGCGGTCGGCGAGAAGGCGAAAGAGTCGCGGTCGAGGGTTACCGGGTTGTGCTTGCGCGGTCACCGTGCCGACCTCGATGTGCCCGAATCCTAAGCCCCACAAAATTCGGAAAACTCGAGCGTTTTTGTCAAAACCCGCTGCGAGCCCAAAGGGAGACTCGAATTCGAGTCCGAGTGTCCTGACTCGAACCGCCCGCGACGGAGCCGTGAAGGCGCGCAACGGGCGGGTTAGTCCGAATCGCTGCGCCCACCGCAGCATCGACACGACCGTTTCGTGCGCGTGTTCCGCATCCATCCGGGCGAAAATCACGCGGAAAATGAGTTGATACATTAAGTCGATTCCGGTTTCGAACGTTCCTCGAGCCGCAGCACCGCGATCGCCGATTCGAAGTCGTCGAGGGATTCAAAGGCCTGATACACACTCGCGAAGCGCAAATAGGCGACCGAGTCGATCGTGCGCAACTCGGGCAGGATCGACAATCCGATTTCGTTCGAATCAATTTGAGACACTCCCGTTGCGCGAATGTTTTCCTCGACTCGTTGGGCCAAGCCCGCCAAATCGGCGTCAGTAACGGGTCGACCCTGGCATGCCTTTCGCACTCCCGAGACTATTTTTTCCCGCGAGAAGGCCTCGATTACGCCGTTGCGTTTGATGACGGAAAGACTGGCGGTCTCGAGCGTGGACCACCTCCCCGAACAATCGGGACACTCCCGCCTCCGACGGACCGACAACCCGTCGTCGGATGTTCGCGAGTCGATGACGCGCGTGTCGGTGAATCGGCAAAAGGGACAGAACATTGTCTTACCTCTCGAATCGGGCGGTTATCGCGTCGCCGTGGGCGGGTAGGTCTTCGGACCGAGCGAACGTCACGACGGCGTCCGCTACCTCGTGAAGCGCGTCACGAGTGTAACGAACCGTTTGCCGGGACCGAAGAAAGGTGTAGGGGCCCAGTCCCGCCGCGCGTCGCGCGTGCCCTTGGGTGGGAAGGACGTGGTTGGAGCCCGCGAGGTAGTCCCCCAATGCAACGGGTGTCGACGAACCGACGAAGATGACTCCCGCGTGACGAATGCGTCGTGCCACTTCGTCGGCATCAACGGTGTGAATTTCGAGGTGCTCGGGCGCATAGGCGTCCGACACGGCGATGGCATCGTCGAGCGAATGCACGACAATCACACGCGACTGGTCGCCGTTGAGTGCCGCTTCAACCCGAACACGGTGGTGAGCGAGCGCGGCGCGGGCTGCGGTCCGTTCGACTACCCGCTCGGCTAACTGTGGCGAGGTCGTCACCAACACAGCGCTCGCCTGTTCATCGTGTTCCGCCTGTGAGACAAGGTCAGCCGCGATGAGATCGGCATCAGCGGAGTCGTCCGCGATGATGAGAATTTCGGTCGGACCCGCCTCGGAATCAATCCCGACGACGGCGGAAACGGCGCGTTTCGCTGCGGATACGTAGTGATTTCCCGGACCCGTGATCACCGAGACCGGTTCAAGTTTCAGGCTCGGCACTCCGAAAGCGAGTGCCCCAATCGCGCCCGCTCCTCCCATCGCATAGACCTCGTCGACACCCAGAATCTCCGCGACGGCGGCCACCGTGGGATGAACCGAACCGGCATGGTCGCGCTGTGGTGGGCTGACGAGTGCAATCGACCGCACTCCCGCCACCTGGGCGGCGACCACGTTCATCACCACGCTGGACGGGTATACCGCCTTACCGCCGGGTACATAGAGCCCGACTCGATCGACCGGAATCCAGTGTTGTTCGATGACGGCTCCGGGTGACAGTGTCGTGACGGACGGCGGGGGCACCTGTGCCCGCGATGCCGTCGTCACCCGTTCGATGGCTATCGCAATCGCCTCCCGCAAAGCGGGATCCAACTCCGACGCAGCGCGGGCGAGTTCCGCGTCCGAAACTCGAATCGACTCGGGGGAACCGCCGTCAAACCGTTCGGACTGTTCGCGAAGTGCACGTTCGCCGCGGATTCGCACATCCTCCACGAGCTCCGTCGCGGCGTCGGCGACCGACACATCGGACACCGTCGCCCGCGGGACAAGACCTCTGGCCTCGGCGGCGGACAGAGGTCCGGTCGGAGCGGTAATGATGGTCAGCATGTAGCCCCATGCTACCGTTCGGGAATAATGGGTGCGCATCTGCCCTTGAAAGGAATGTGACCATCGTGACGCCTCAGGACGTATTCCTCGCATCGTTTTCTCTACATCCCGCAGGCGTCGCGGTGATCACGGGACTTCGTGATGACGGTACCCCCGTCGGCTTCACGGCCACGTCACTCGCATCCTTTTCCTCTAACCCGCCCCGCGCAAGCTTCAATATCGCCCAGCACGCGAGTTCATTCGACGCAATCGAGGTCGGCCGAAAACTGTTGCTTCACCTTCTGGCGTCCGACCAAATCGACTTGTCCCGCACAATGGCCGGTGATTCACGCGAACGCTTCGCCGGAACCAACTGGAAGGCAGGGTTGGGTGGGCTACCTCAGTTCGCGGGCGTCCGAGCGGAACTGTTGGCCACGATCGTCGCCGTCACTCCCGTCGGCGAGAACGCGGCGGTTGTGGTGGAGATCGAGGGTGGCAAGACCCACCCCGACCGGCCGCCGCTGGTGTACGTCGAGCGCCGGTACCACGTTGTCGGCGATGCGATCTCGGATTAGACGAAGCAGTTGGGTCCCAGCGTGCGTTTGAGTTCGCCGTACAACGGGCCGCTCACCGTCACCGTGTGGGGCAGCGTGAAAACTTGCACTCCGGTCGGGTGTTGAAGTTGTAATTCGATTTCGGCATCCCCCGGATAACGTCTCAAAACCTCGTCCAGTTCATTAATCAGAGTGGTCGTTGCCCTGTCGGCGGCGACCTGGACTCGAAGCATCGTCACCTCCGAATTGTTGACACTGTCGAGGTGCCGGACTGTCCGAACCATCACCGAGAGAAATTGGTCTCGAAGTCGAACTCGACCACTGATCGCAACGAGAGAATCGTTGGTGAGGAGCGGCCGAAGGTCTTCGTACGATTTACCCAGAATGGACAAATCGATTGACCCGGACATGTCTTCCAAGACGGCCGATGCGTATTGCTTTCCGGAATTGCGCGCCGTTCGATGATCGACGTTTCGAAGCAGTCCCGTCAGCGTGATGACATCGTCTTCGGACGCACCCTGCAATTCCCATTCGATTTCGTCGCCCTCGTTTTCCGTCGCTTTGGGCGCGGCGACAAGATCGCTGACATAGTGCGTTCGTTGGCGTTTGAGGTTTGATTCTTGTCCGTTCAGCGGGTGGTCCGAAACGTACAGTCCCAGCATCTCGCGCTCGAATTCGAGTTTGGTTTTCCGCGGCCATTCGGGTCGATCCGGGATCAATCGAACCGGTTCGTCGAACAATTCCCCGAAATCAAAACCAACATCCCCTTTCGAGGCGTCCTTCTTGTCTCGAATTGCGTCGTCAATAATCTTCTCGTGAACCTCGATGAGCGCTCGACGGGAATGACCGAATCGATCGAACGCACCCGATTTGAACAGAGCTTCGACCGTTCGCTTGTTGAGCGCGGGCAGCGGCACACGCTCGAGAAAGTTTTGGACCGAGGTGAACTCGCCGCCCGCTGAGCGCTCGGCCGTGATGTGTGCGACGACCGACTCACCGACATTTTTGATCGAACCCAAGCCGAAGCGCACATCGTCCCCCACTGCAGCGAAATACAGATCGGATTCATTGATGTCGGGAGGCAACACGGTCACGCCCATCCGGCGCGCTTCGACAAGGTATCCACCCAACTTGTCACGATCATCTCCGACAGAGGTCAACAGCGCGGCGACGAACTCCGCCGCATAGTGGGCTTTCAGGTACGCCGTGAAGTACGCGATGACACCATAAGCGGCGGAGTGCGACTTGTTGAAGGCGTAATCCGAGAACGGAACCAGAATGTCCCAAAGAGTGGTGATCGCGGGTTTCGTAAATCCGCGTTCCAGCATCCCTTCGGAAAATCGCGGGAACTCCTTGTCGAGGGCTTCTTTACTCTTTTTACCCATCGCACGCCGCAAATTATCCGCTTGACCGAGCGTGTATCCCGCAACCCGCTGGGCGATCTCCATCACCTGTTCTTGGTAGACAATCAGACCGTAGGTCGGACCGAGGATGTCGTTCAACACCTCTGCTAATTCGGGGTGAATCGGGGTGATGGGTTGTTGCCCCTGTTTGCGCATCGCATAGTTGGTGTGGCTTTTCGCCCCCATCGGACCCGGGCGATACAGCGCAAGTACGGCGGAAATATCGCCGAAATGGTCGGGGCGCATTTGTTTGAGAAGTTGCCGCATCGGCGGTGAATCTAACTGGAAAATCCCGAGGGTTTCCCCGGTTGCGAGCAGGTCGAACACCGCGGCGTCATCGAACGGGAGTTCCTCCAACACGAGTTCGACCCCGCGGTTTCGGGAAATGTTGACGAGTGCGTCGTCGAGAATGTCCAGGTTTCGAAGTCCGAGGAAATCCATCTTGATTAGTCCGAGTTTTTCGCACGAGGGGTAATCAAACTGGGTGATTATTTGCCCGTCATTGTCACGCATCATTAGCGGAACGATTTCGGCGAGAGGTGTGTTCGACATAATCACCCCCGCCGCGTGGACGCCCGTGTTTCGTTTGATGCTTTCGAGGCCGAGTGCCGTCTCGAACACGGCCCGCGTGTCCGTGGAGGTTTCGACAACATCGCGAAATTGTTGCGCCTCTTTGTAGCGCTGGTTGTCGGTGTCGTACATCTCGGCCAGGGACATGTCCCTGCCTTGCGACATCGCCGGCACGGCTTTCGACAGCATCTCTCCCATGCCATATGGAAATCCCATCACCCGCGCGGCATCTTTCAATGCCTGTTTCGCCTTGATGACGTTGAATGTTGCGATTTGCGCAACGCGGTCCGAACCGTACTTCTCCGTCACATACCGTTTGACATCGTCGCGTCGGCGAGTGGAAAAGTCGATATCGAAGTCGGGCATCGACGCACGTTCCGGATTCAAAAATCTTTCAAAAAGCAGGCCGTGCTCGAGTGGGTCGAGATCGGTGATTCGCATCGCGTACGCCGCCAGGGAG
>CAMDKN010000047.1 GCA_945901035.1 Gulosibacter massiliensis
CGTGCCGAGGTAGGGGTTCGGTGTCGCGCCGAGGACGGCGAGGAGTGCAGCGGCTTTGATGCCGACTTCGGCGATTTCCTCATCGGGACGAGATCCCGACGTTATTCCCCCGCCCACACCGATGTGAGCACCGTCGGGGTCGACCACAATCGACCGGATGGTCATTGCGAGCGTGAGTTTGCCGGCTCCCGCGAATCCGAACGCGCCGGCGTATATGCCGCGCTCGGCGGTTTCGAGACGGTTGAGAATGTCCACCGCGCTCTGTTTCGGAGCGCCGGTCATCGACCCGGCGGGGAACAGCGCGCGCGCCGTATCCCCGGCCGAACAGTCGGCGCGTAACTCGCCGGTCACGGTGCTCACGAGCTGGTGCACGGTCGAATAGGTCTCAATCCGGTTCAACGACGTGACAGTGACCGATCCTGGTTCGCACACCCGGGACAGGTCGTTTCGGCACAAATCGACAATCATGAGGTTTTCAGCGCGTTCTTTTTCGGACGTTTCGAGGTCGGTTTTGAGTCGACGGTCCTCGTCAGGGTCATCACTCCGCCGGCGCGTGCCCTTGATGGGGCTCGTCGACGCATGCCGCCCGTTCACAGTGAGGAACGTCTCGGGCGACGCACTGAGAATGGTAATGTGCCCGATCCGCAAGAATGCCGCGTGGCGCGTCGGTGCGATTGTACGAAGCGCGCAATACGTGTCGACCACATCGATCTCACCGCTGACGTCCAAACCGGTGGTGAGGCACAGTTGGTAGGCATCCCCTTCCCGAATGTGCTCGAGACAGGATTCGATGAGAGAGGCGTAATACCGCGGATCGTCCCGCCACACCGCGGTTCGAGCGGGTGGTCGGCCTGTTTCCGGCGCGATTACTCCGGCGAGGGCAGAGACCGCGGCGCACAAATCGTCAAACGACGTGTTTCGTTCAATCCCGATCACGGACATGCTGTTGTCACGGTGGTTGATTTCGATCGCGAGCGACACGTCGAGCATCCCCGTGCGTGGCTGTGCATCGGCGCCGGCACTCACCCCCATCGTGGCCACCCGTTCCCCGTAGCTCACCCACCCGATTCGAGAAACGGGGAGGGCCCCCGCACGGTCAAATTCGCTGAACGGGTCCGTCGTGGCCACGGGCACACCGACCCCGAGATACGAGACCGCGTCGCCCAGCGAATCGTCGAGCCAGAAACCGCCGTCGTGATTGCCGATGAGTTCGCGGAAAATGACCACGGGGTCGACCCGAACATCAATCGCCTGCCGAACGCACGCCTCTGCCATACCCTTAACTCTATGGTCGAGACACGGGTGTTCCGTTGGTCGGACGGCGTACTCGTGGACGACCCGACGGAACAACCGAACTCCGGCAACGTCCGCGTTGCTGACTCGTGGCTCCTGGTCGATGGTGCCGTGGCGGGGTTGGACCGTCACATCGATCGTTTCACCGGCAGTGTGCGACCGGCCTTTCCCGAACTCGACATCGACTCGTTCACGCGCGCGACACTCGCCGCCCTGCCACGAACGGGTCGGTGGTTCCCGCGCATCGAAGCCCTCGACGATGACGGACCTGTTCTGCGATTACGAGTTCGAGAAGCGCCGGATCCACAGACCCGGGCAACGCTCGCGACGGCACCGCGCGACCCACGCACCACGCCGACTGTCAAAGGCCCCAACGCCGAGGCGCTCGGTGCTCTTCGGACCGAACTCGAGGTGGGCGAGGCCATCATCGTCGACGGCGACGGACATATCGCCGAAGGCGCGTGGTCGAGCGTCGTGTGGTGGCGGGGCGAAACACTCCACACCGTCGACCCATCGATCGCGCGCTTGCCGGGCGTCACCGAGAGCCTGGTTATCGATCACGCGCGATCGATTGGCACACCCGTCACAGTCTCACGGACGCGACCAGACGAGCTCGACGGCGCCGAGGTGTGGGTGCTGTCGGCACTCCACGGAATTCGTGTGGCAACCGAGTGGCGGAACGGACCGACGCTGCACGTCGAACCGGGACGAGCCGAATCCTGGCTCACAGAGTATGTCCAGAGCCGACGGGTAGTGTTTCCCCTATGAACGCGTTCCTCGAATGGTTTCTCGCAAGCGTAGGAAGCGTCGAACCAGCTGTTCGCGTCGGGCTTGCGGGTCTGGCTATCATGCTCGAGACGAGCGTGCTCATCGGGCTCGTGATTCCCGGCGACACCGTCGTTCTTCTGGCAGCCACGGGAATTCAATCGACCGCCGAGTACTTCGCTCTCATCGCCGTGATTGTGGTGGGGTCGCTGGTGGGCGAAAGCATTGGGTTCGCGCTCGGGCACGCTTTCGGTCCCGCTATTCAGCGGTCACGGGTGGGTAAGTGGATCGGGCACAAAAACTGGCGCGCCGCGGAACGTTTTCTCGAACACCGCGGGGGCTGGGCGATTTTCATCTCGCGTTTCGTCCCCGTGCTGCACAGCTTGGTCCCGCTGACGGCGGGTCTCACCGGGATGGAGTACCGCCGGTTCATGCTGTGGACCTCACCCGCGTGCATCATTTGGGCAGCGACGTACGTGACGGTCGGCCACACCGCAGCGCTCACTTTTGACGAACTGAGTGGGAGTCTCCACTTCGCCGGCTACATCTTTGTCGGCATCATCGCCCTGTTCATCGTGGTGATGGCGATTGTCAAGAAATCGCTGAAGCGGTATACGCACCACGATGACGACAAGGACTGACTAGGCGTATTGCCCCGCGAGTTCGGCCGCGGTTTCGCGAGCGGCCTCGATGAAACGCGGATCACCCGTTTCGCTGTCGCGGAATGCCCGGTCTAGATAGGCATCGACCACGATCATGGTTTTTTCCAGATGCAGCACGGTGGCGTCGTTGTCGGGCGACCCGAACTTGTCGTGGAGAACCCCCGACATCGTCCGCGCGGCGATTCGCGAGCGCGGCTCAGCCGTGCGAGGAAGAAGGATGTTCTTGTCGGAGTCGTCCTCTTCCTTGCGAACGTCCAATACGTCACCGAGTCGAAGCGACCGGAATCCCGGCTCGGTTCGGAACAGTTCTAGGTACAACTCGAAAAACGCGGATATCGCCTCTGGAGCCGTCGCAACCTTGGGGTCGCTGACCGCGGCGAAGAACCGTTCATTCGCGCGTTCGAAGTTTCGAACCGCGAGGGCCTTCAAAATTCGCACTCGGTCTTTGAAGTACCGATACACGGTCCCGATGGACGCATCGGCTTCTTTCGCCACATCGGCGGTCGTGAGGTTTTCGTAGCCTTTGTCCTGCGTCACCGCGGCGGTGGCATCAAGAAGTGCCGTCAAACGAGCATTGCTGCGCGCTTGAACCGGCGTGTTGGTCAGTAGTTCAGTTTTGAGTAGTTCTTCACTCGCTGGAACATGGGCGATAGCCACGTGGTTCTCCCTTTGTCGTTGACACGAGGCGCACTTATCGAAGATTTATACCTGCGCTACTGATGTTATTAGATAATTGTAAGAAGCGCCTATGTAGGGTGCAACTTTGTGAACAACCGTCGTGTTTGACGAAACGGTAATGTTGAGCACAATGTCAGACAGACCCACTCCCCCCGCGACGATGCACATCGCCGCTCGCATTGAAGACGCCTATACCGCCTTCCGAGCACGCATCGCGAGGCTGTCGGGGAAGCTCCCCACGGTCGTCGCTTTTCGCGGATACGGGTCGACGAAGTCGGTTCGAATTTTGGCGCGGGTTCTCTACATCAATCCCGATCCGACCACACACAAAATCCGAAAGTACGTTCGCGGCTGGCGCGCATTTCGCGGGGTACCCGTCGCGCACACCAAAGTCAGGGTCAAGATTGGCGACCAGAAATTCACCGTTTGGAGTGACCGCGGTGGCGTTATCGACGAAAGCCTTCCGATCAGCCTGCCCGTCGGTTCGCACACGGTTCTCATGCGGGTCACAAAGGGAACGGGCTGGGCCTCGAGCGACGTCCGCATCGTCGACTCCCGCTCCCGCGTTGGAATCGTCTGCGACATCGACGACACCGTGATGGTGACGGCACTTCCCCGACTTCTTCTGGCAGCGTGGAACACGTTCGTTCTGGACGAGCACGCACGCCGACCCGTGCCGGGAATGGCCGTGTTCCTGACCAAGCTGGCCGACCGCTACCCCGACGCGCCCGTGGTCTACCTGTCGACGGGCCCGTGGAACGTCGCGCCGACCCTCCAACGTTTTCTGTCGCGCCACATGTTCCCCAACGGCCCGCTATTGCTGACGGATTGGGGTGCAACCCCCGAACGTTTTTTCCGCAGTGGTCGTGAACACAAGGTGAAGAGCCTCGACCGCTTGGTCGCGAAGTTTCCGAACATCAAGTGGCTGCTAATCGGTGACGACGGGCAACACGACGAGACCACCTACGGCGATTTCGCCCGACGCCACCCCGACAACGTTCTGGGGGTCGCCATCCGACGACTGTCTAGGCCCGAAGCGGTTCTCGCCGGCGCTCCCATCACGCATCCCGACCCGGTGCCGGGTTTACCGTGGGTCTACGGTCACGGCGGCGCCGAGTTGGCGGAAAAGTTCACCGAAGCAGGATTACTGGGCGGGTCCGCACCCTCCGCCTAGCCCGCGACGACCGGCTCGGGCTTTGACGTGGCCAGCATGTCGTGAACCAACGGAATCACCGTCGAACCATAGAGTTCGATGGACGACATCAATTGCGAGTGCGGCATCGGTCCGTTCGAATATTTGAGGTCAAACCGCTGCGCACCGACCGATTGGACGGCGTACGCGATCTTGCGCGCCACGGTTTCGGCTGAGCCGACATACAGCGACCCGTGGTGGACTTCGTTGAGGTAGTGATCTTTGGTGATGGGACCCCACCCGCGCTCGCGTCCGATTCGACCGAACGAGTCGAGGTAGTTCGGCCACAATTCTTCGGTGGCCTGTTCGTCCGTTTTCGCGATGTGCCCGGGCGAGTGAATGGAAATGGGGAGCGGCCCGCGCCCGAAGGATTCGAGTTGGTCGTGGTACAACCGCGAATAGGGAGCGAAGCGCGCGGGGTCGCCACCGATGATCGCCAGTGCGAGTGGAATGCCGAGCCTTGCCGCGCGAACGACGGATTCGGGGCTCCCGCCCACGCCGACACGGAGTCCCAATCGTCCACGCTCGGTTTTCGGGTAGACCTCATGGTTCTCGAGCCCCGCCCGAGTGCGCCCCGACCACGTGACGGGCTTTTCGTCGAGCAATTGCACGAGCAGTTCCAATTTCTCTTCGAACAACTGGTGGTAATCGGACAGTTCGAATCCGAAGAGCGGGAACGATTCGGTGAAGGACCCGCGTCCCGCGGTGATTTCGGCGCGGCCGTTGGACAGCGCGTCGATGGTGGCGAACCGCTGGTACACACGAACCGGGTCTTCGCTCGACAACACGGTGACGCCGGAACCGAGCGTGATGCGGGACGTGCGCGTGGCGATTCCCGCGAGAACGGTGTCGGGCGCGCTCACCGCGAAGTCGGCGCGGTGGTGTTCACCGATGTTGATCGAGTCAATCCCAAGCGAATCGGCCAGAACGGCCTGTTCGACGAGGTTTCGAATCACGGTTCCCGCCGACTCCGGCTTTCCGTTGTCATCAACGGTCATGTCACCGAATGTGTCGAGCCCGAACTTGGTCGTCTGAGTGTGTGTCGTCATAACTGTTCCCAATCTGCGCGTGCGGCGAATATTCCCTAGGGCTGAAGGCGTGTGACCGACCAGGAGTCGCCCGCGCGCTCGAACACAATTCGATCGTGCATGCGGTTCGACCGGCCCTTCCAAAACTCCATGCGCGAGGGGACGATTCGAAATCCTCCCCAAAAGTCCGGGCGGGGTACCACGTCATCGCCCGCGAACCGTTCTTCCGCGTCCTCGAACCGCTGTTCCAGGGCGTGCCGTGACTCGATGGGGTGCGACTGGTTGCTCGCCCACGCCGCCACCTGCGATCCCCGCGGGCGCGTTGCGAAGTAGTCGTTCGACTCGTCGCCGGTCACTCGTTCCGCACGTCCTTCGACCAGTACCTGTCGATACATCGAATACCAACCGAACACTGCGGTGACGTCCGCTCCGCCGCCAATAGCCTCGCCCTTGCGCGAGAGGTAGTTGGTGGCGAACAACAGACCGTTGTCGAGCCCCTTCAACAACACCGTCCGGGCGGTGGGTTTTCCCGCAGCGTCGATTGTCCCAAGGACGAAGGCGTTGGGTTCAAAGATTTCGGCTTTTTCCGCGTCGGAAAGCCACGCGGCCAATTGTTCGAACGGATCCGACAACATGTCGGCCTCGTGGAGTGCCGCCTGCCCGTAATCTTCGTGTCGCGAAAGGGAATCCATTTCTCCATCATCCCATCAATGGAATTAGACGCGAAGACGACGCGAGATTTCGACCGCGACGCTTCGAGCGGATTGGGCGAGTGCCTCCTCGTCCGCTTGCCCTTCGACGAAGGTCACGGCGATTGCGGCCATCGGCCAACCGACGCGGTCGACGACGGGGACCGCGATGGACGCGAAGCCGGGGGTGATTTCGCCGTTCTCGGAGGCGAATCCGCGTTCGCGCGTCGCCCGCAACACCCGCCCCAATTCACGCCGAGTCACCGACACGTCACCGCGCGCGGTGAGCGCCGCATCGTCGGGGTACAACGCCAGCACCTGGTCACGGGACATGAGCGCGAGCATCGATCGGCCACTCGCCGTCAAGTGGGCGGGAAGCCTCACACCGACGTTTGAGACAAGGGACGGCCGACCGGGGGCTCGACCTTCGACCACGTACACAACATCGCGCCCGTGCAAGACCGCGAGGTGCGCGTTTTCACCCGCGGAATCCGCCAATCGCGTGACGAGGTTTCGTCCGACCAACGCCAACGGCTCTTGCCGAACATAGCCCGTGCCCAAATCGTGGGCTCGGACACCCAGAGCCCAACGCCGATCTCCGTTGACGACGTAACCGTGATCGAGGAGAGTCGAGAGCAGGTGATACGTGGTCGACCGGGGAAGGTCGAGTGCCAGCGCGATTGTTCCCGCGGGCACACTTCCCCGTTGGCGCGCAAGATAGCTCAGTATCCGCAGGGTCGCATCCGCTGCCGGTACCTGAATTTTGTCTGACATACCAGACAGATTATCGGCTCGGACCCTGCCCCGCCGTCGTTGCTGGTGTGTAATCGAAACATGGTCGCCAACACAGCAGTTGTCATGGGGTCGGGACCCCTCTCGGAACATGAGTTGATCGGCATTGCCCGTCACGGTCAGAGGATCGAACTCGACGCATCGGCGGTGCAGGCGGTCGCAACGACACGTGCCGCGATCGAGGCCCTCGCGACGGATCCGGAGCCGCACTACGGCATTTCGACCGGCTTTGGAGCCCTCGCGACCCAGTTCATCCCCGACGACCAGCGGGTGCAACTTCAGCGATCCCTCATCCGTTCGCACGCGGCGGGAACCGGACCGGAAATCGAAACCGAAGTCATCCGTGGCCTCATGGCTCAGCGCCTCTCCACTCTCATGACCGGTCGCACCGGGGTTCGCCCCGTCGTCGTCGAAACGTACGCGGCGATGCTCAACGCCGGTATCACGCCGATCGTTTTTGAGTACGGGTCACTCGGTTGCTCGGGAGACCTCGCACCCCTTTCCCACTGTGCTCTCGCCCTCATGGGCGAAGGGCGAGTGCGCGACGCGGACGGGACGGCGATGGATTCCCGTACCGCGCTCGACGCGGCGGGCATCGAACCGGTCGAACTGCGCGAAAAGGAAGGCCTCGCACTCATCAACGGGACCGACGGAATGACCGCGATGCTGGTGCTCGCTATCGACGACCTGCGCCACCTGCTGCGCGTCGCGGACATCGCGCTGTCCCTCTCGGTCGAAGGACTCCTCGCCACGGACCGCGTGTTCGCCGACGATCTTCAGGCACTTCGCCCACACCCCGGACAGCGCGCGGCAGCAGCCAACGTTCGCGCCCTTCTCGCCAACAGCCCTCTCGTTGCCAGTCACGCCGGCCCGGAGGACACCCGGGTTCAAGACGCCTATTCGATTCGATGTGCCCCGCAGGTTCACGGTGCTGCACGGGATACCGTCGAGCACGCCGAGCGCGTCGCAGGGCAGGAACTCGCCTCGGCGATCGACAACCCCGTCGTCACCGTGGACTACCGGGTCGAATCGAACGGGAACTTTCACGGCGCTCCCATCGGATACGTGCTCGATTTTCTGGCCATCGCCGTTGCCGATGTCGCATCGATGAGCGAACGACGCGTCGACCGTTTTCTCGACAAGGCGCGCAGCTACGGACTCCCCCCGTTCCTCGCCCATGAGGCGGGCGTCGACAGTGGACTCATGATCGCCCAATACACCGCCGCCGGAATCGTGAGCGAACTCAAGCGGCTGGCGATGCCCGCGTCGGTGGATTCGATTCCCTCGTCCGCGATGCAAGAGGACCACGTGTCGATGGGGTGGGCCGCCGGGCGCAAACTGCGGCGCGCGATCGACGGGCTGTCCCGCGTCCTCGCCATCGAACTACTGACCGCCGCGCGTGGCGCCGCTTTGCGTGACGTGCTCGGGTCCCCCGCAACACACCCGGTTATCGACGCCGTCAATCAGGCGAGTGGCGGACCGGGTCCCGACCGTTTCGTGTCTCCCGAGATCGACGCCGTGGTCGAGCTCGTTCAG
>CAMDKN010000048.1 GCA_945901035.1 Gulosibacter massiliensis
CTCCGATTTTGCTCATCTGCTCACCGAAAAGGACGTCACCTCGGCGCAACGAGGGTTTAGGGAATTGCGCACCAAGTGGGACACCATCGGAAACGTGGCAAAGGCCGACGAACGGAAAATTAACGATGGTTTCCGCGCAATAGAGCGGAACGTCCGTTCTCTCGAAGCGGAACATCTTGACCGCACAAACCCGGCAAAAGTAGCTCTCCGCGAAGGATTCGCGGCGCAGGTCGAACAGGCCATTGCGCAACTGGAATCTCAGGCCGCCGCGGCGAAAGCGGCGTCCGACTCGGCTGCGCTGACGCAAATCGAATCCGATATCGCGTCCAAACGCGAATGGCTCGCAGCGATCAGCTAGCCGGCGTTGACGCGATACACGTCGTACACCGACGCAATCCTGCGAACAGAGGACAGCACCCGGTCGAGATGGGTTGTGTCCGACATCTCGAACACATAGCGTGACGTCGCAATTCGCTGCGCGTCCGTCTGAACCGACGCGGTGAGAATGTTGACGTGGTGTTCCGCGAGCACGCGCGTGATGTCCGACAGCAACCCGGCACGGTCGAGTGCCTCGACCTGGATGTGCACTCGAAACACGGTGGAGGGCGCGCTCGCCCACTCCACGTCGATCATGCGCTCTTGTTCACCCACAAAGCCCTTGACGTTCGGGCAATCATCACGATGAACGCTCACACCGTTACCGCGGGTGATGAACCCCACGATGACATCCCCGGGGACCGGGGTGCAGCACTTGGCTAGCTTGACGAAGATGTCGGCCGCTCCGCGAACGAGAACTCCGGAATCATCGTCGCGGTTAGCGGTCGGACGTTTCGTCGGCACCACGAATACGGCGTCATCATCGTGTTCGACCTCTTCGACGAACGCCATGATCTTGTCCAGGACGGACTGGGTCGACACATGCCCCTCCCCCAACGCGGCGTACAGACTGTCGACGTTGTCGTACTTCAGCCCGGTTGCAACCGACGCGAGGTTCTGCGCGGACAACACCCGATTCAGCGAGAGATTCTTTTTGCG
Organism: Gulosibacter massiliensis; assembly: GCA_945901035.1. Taxonomy (GTDB): domain Bacteria; phylum Actinomycetota; class Actinomycetes; order Actinomycetales; family Microbacteriaceae; genus MWH-TA3. Next base: position 1,036 of record CAMDKN010000048.1, read on the forward strand.
GACGACCTTCGCCAGAGCTTCTCGCCCGTTCTCAATCGCATCGTCGCGACGCTCCTTGGTGAACCACCCTCGAATCTTCGAGCGGGCACGCTGGCTCGTCACGAAATTCAGCCAGTCGTGGCTTGGGCCCGCATCGGGGTTCTTCGACGTGAGCACTTCGACCGTGTCGCCCGAACCCAATTGCGTATCGAGCGGGACCAGTCGGCCATTGACCTTCGATCCCATCATGCGATTCCCGATTTCGGTGTGCACGGCGTATCCGAAATCAACCGGAGTCGCCCCTGCCGGGAGACCGATGACCTTGCCCTTTGGCGTGAAGACGTACACCTCTTTCGCGCCGATTTCGTAACGTAGCGTGTCCAAGAATTCGGACGGATCCTCTGTTTCGGCTTCCCAGTCCGTGATGTGCGCGAGCCACGCCATGTTTTCATCGGGAAGAATTTCGTCGCTTGACTTCGCTCCAAGCGCTTGTTTCTCTTTATATTTCCAGTGTGCCGCCACGCCATATTCGGCTCGCTTGTGCATATCGAGGGTGCGGATTTGAATCTCAACCGCTTTACCGCCCGGCCCGAAAACGGTGGTGTGAAGCGACTGGTACAGGTTGAACTTGGGGGTCGCGATGTAGTCCTTGAATCGTCCCGGCATCGGATTCCAGCGGGCGTGCACAGCACCCAGTGCGGCGTAACAGTCACGGATGGAGGAGACCAGAATTCGGATGCCGGTAAGGTCGTATATCTCTTGAAACTCGCGCGACTGTCTGACCATCTTTTGATAGATCGAATAGTGCTGTTTATGTCGGCCAAGCACCTGCGCCTTTACTCGCGCCGACTTCAAATCCCCCGAGATTTGGTCGATAATGCTCTGCACGAATCGGTCGCTCTCGGGTGTGCGTTCGGTCACCAGTGAATCAATTTCCACATACAGTTTGGGGTGAAGAACAGCGAACGACAGGTCTTCCAGTTCCCACTTGATCGTCTGAATCCCCAATCGGTGCGCGAGCGGCGCATAAATCTCGAGGGTTTCGCGGGCCTTGCGTTCCGCGGATTCCGAGTCGACAAATCCCCACGTGCGGGCATTGTGGAGTCGATCGGCGAGCTTGATCAAAATCACGCGGATGTCTTTGGACATCGCGACCACCATCTTGCGAACCGTCTCGGCCTGGGCGTCGTCGCCGTACTTGATTTTGTCTAGCTTGGTCACTCCGTCGACGAGTAGAGCGATTTCATCACCGAAATCTTTGCGCACGTCCTCCAGCGAGTACGTCGTGTCTTCGACCGTGTCGTGCAACAACGCCGCCGCGATGGTCTTCGCACCGATTCCCAGCTCGACCAAAATCTCCGCGACCGCCAACGGGTGGGTGATGTAGGGCTCTCCCGACTTCCGCGTTTGCCCCTCGTGGGCTCGTTTAGCCGTCCGATAAGCCTGCTCGACCACCGCAACATCGGCGCGCGGGTTGGTCTGACGCAGCGCGCGAAGGATTCGTTCAAGCACGCCACCCGTTTCCGATCGGGAAAACAGACGGGGAAACAGCGCGCGACGCTGTTGAACACCAGTGGTATTGGTCTCCGACATCGCGCCTCCTGTTCCCCAGTGTAGAACAGGTGGATTAGCGCACAGCCCCCGCGGCGTTGCGGTTGAGTTCGGGACGCGCAACGCGTCCCTGTTTGGTCGCTTCGGATTCACCCGCGCGCAATTGTGCGTACAACGGCGCCGCGATGAACATCGTCGAATAGGCGCCACAGAGGATTCCGACAAACAACGCGAGCGCAATGTCGCGCAGGGTGCCGGCCCCGAGCAACAACGAGCCGATGAATAAAATCGAGGCGACCGGCAGAGCGGCGACAATCGACGTGTTGATCGACCGAACCAGCGTCTGGTTGACCGCAAGGTTGACCGATTCGGCGAATGTCCGTTTGGACTCGTCGTAGGAAATCTCCGTGTTTTCTCGGATCTTGTCGAACACCACCACGGTGTCGTAGAGCGAATATCCGAGGATTGTGAGCAGTCCAATCACCGCCGCGGGCGTCACTTCCAGTCCGAAAGCGCCATAAATCGCGACGGTCACGATGAGATCGTGGACAACCGCGACGATCGCCGCGACCGACATCTTCCACGTGCGGAAGTAAAGCGCCATGACGATACTGACGAGAACGAGGAATACCGCCAGCGCGCGAAGCGCTTGACTCGTGATGTCGGCTCCCCACGTTGCGCCGACGAACGACGAGGTCACCCGCTCGATAGGAACATCGTAGGCTTCGGCAAGGGCAACGCGAAGAGCGTCGGTCGCCTCGGGGGTCAACTGCTCGGTCTGAACGCGAACGGTCGAGCCGCCCACAACCGCCGTCTTGGGCGCCGCCACGTCGCCCGCTTCGGACGTGACTGTCCTTTCGGCGATGGACACATCGACGACGGACGGACTGGAAATCTGGAATTCGGAACCACCGCGGAATTCGATGCCGAACGTGAAGCCGCCGCGGAGGACCGTCATGACCACCGCCACAAGAATCACGGCGGAGGACATCAGGTACCAGGTCAGCCCCCGACCGATGAAGTTGAAACTCGTTTCGCCGGTGTACAACCGGTTTCCGAACTGAGTGATGCGACTCATTGCGAACCCCCGTCTTCCAACTCTTTGCGCTCGGCGATTGTTTTGCGTTTAATCGATTCGCGGGCGATACTCACGCGCTTTGCCTTGGACACCGAGTCGTCAACTCGGAACTCTCCGCGACCGCGGTAGACCGCTCCCAGACCGCTGCCATCGAGCCCTGTCAAGGCGTGACCCGAGGTGAAGAGTCGGGTACGGGCGAGCAACTGCAACAACGGGTGAGTGAACATCACAACAATCAGAATGTCGACGACCGTCATGACGCCGAGGGTGAACGCGAATCCGCGAACGTTTCCAATCGCGAGAACGAAGAGGACGATCGACGCCAACAGGTTTACTGCACCAGACGCCAAGATAGTCCGTCGGGCTCGACGCCACCCGGCCTCCACAGCGGAGATGAGAGTCCGACCCTCGCGTAATTCGTCGCGAACGCGCTCGAAGTACACGATGAACGAGTCGGCGGTCACACCGATACCGACGATCAATCCCGCAACCCCCGCGAGGGACAGGCGGTAATCATTGGACTGAGAGAGGTAAATGGTCACCAACAGGGTGAAGACAGCGGCGACGGCGAGAGACCCGATGGTCACGATCGCCAGCATTCGGTACTGGAAAATTGCGTAGAGCACGACGAGTGCGAGGCCGATAAGTCCGGCGAGGATTCCACTCTCCAGCTGGGCGACACCCAGAGTGGGCGTCACGGTTTCGCTGGACTGAACTTCGAAGCCGATGGGCAGTGCCCCAAATTTCAGTTGGTCGGCCAGCGCTTTCGACGAGATTTCGGTGAAGGAACCCGAAATCACCGGTTTACCGTCGGGAATCGCCGCGAGGGTTCGCGGTGCGGAAATCACTTTGCCGTCCAAAACAATGGCGAACTGGTTTTGCACGCCGGGCAGCGTTGTCAATCGAGTCGTGACGGCGCTGAATGCCACGGTTCCCTCGGCATTGAAGGTGAGGTAGACACCCCATTCGTTCGTCTGCGCACCGTTAGCACCCGCCAAGAAGTTTGCGGACGCATCAGACACCATGTCGCCATCGACCTCGACCGGGCCGAGTATGTATTTATACGATTGGTCGTCGGAGCAAATGACGAGCGGAAGTTCTGGATTAGCGGTGTTCGCACCCGCCGCATCGAGAACGTCACAGGTTTGCGTGAGGTAGGTTTCGTACAACGCAGGAGTTACCCAGTTTCGGTCACTCGCGTTCCCCGGTTCGCCGGTCGGCTCGGGCCACACCGCGGGAGTCTCGGGCGTTCCGAGAGTGTTGATGTCGGTTCCCTCGACGTTAATCGTCGGGTCGATGATTGCCGCGGCGACCTGATCGACCGTCGCCGATTGGTCGGTGACGAGAACGGGTCGGAACTCGAGCTTCGCCGACGACCGAATTCGATCGAGAGTCGCCTGGTCCGGCGTTCCGGGGATCGACACGATGATGTTAGTGCCACCCTGAGTCGTGACTTCAGCCTCGCTCACACCCGTCGCATCGACTCGCTGCCGGATGATTCCCACGGCCTGGGCGAGTTCTTCTTCGGACACCGCAGTTCCCTCGGCTACCTGCGGGGTGAGGATAATCTGGGTGCCGCCCTCGAGATCGAGAGCCAGTTTCGGCGTCCAACTCTCGTTGTCGAAGAACACGCCTGAGGTGATGAGCGCACCGAACGCAGCGAAAATCATCAACAGCCACACCAGCGAACGTATCGCGCGGGTTGAAGTACTCGACGTGGCCATGACGAATTCGGGGATTACTTAGAGGCGGGCTTAGTCGCAGCGGACTTCACCGCGGCGGTTTTCGTTGCCGAGGTTGCCGCGGGCTTGTCCGCAACGGTTTTCTCGATAACACTCACAACCGACTGGCGGTGGAGGCGAAGTTTCGTGCCCGGGGTGGTCTCCAGAACGATCTCGTTCTCGGCCTCGTCGAGAGACACAATGGTTCCGAAAATTCCCGACGTCGTCATCACGTTTGCACCCTTGACGACTTTGGATACGAGCGCTTCGCGGTCGGCTTTTTGCTTGCGCGAGTTTCGGATCATGAATACGACCATGAGCGCGAGTACAGCGAGCATCATAATTGTCAGCGGATCAATCATTGGGCTTCAACTCTTTTCTGGTCGGGGAGCACACAACGTTTTCCATCATAGACCGCTTGGCGGTTTCTTCCCGAGCAACTCCCACGCCGCGGGAGTTGCGATTCGGCCGCGCGGTGTCCGGGAAATCAGACCCACTCTGACCAAGTACGGTTCGACGACGGACTCCACGGTGTCCCGCTCTTCGCCGACAGCCGACGCGAGCGTTGCGATGCCGGCGGGGCCGCCGCGAAACGATTCAATCAACGCGACGAGTACCGCTCGGTCGAGGCGGTCAAGACCGTGGTCATCGATGTCGAACACCGTGAGTGCGGCCTGCACAGCGTCGCGGGAACCCGCCTCTCCGTGCACAACGAGATAGTCGCGAACGCGTCGCAACAATCGGTTCGCGATCCGGGGTGTGCCGCGCGAACGACGCGCCAATTCGTTAACAGCCTGTGTGTCCAAATCGACCCCGAGAAGGGCGGCGGAACGGGACACAACCGATTCGATCTCGGACACCTCGTAGTACTCCAAATTCGCGGTGTACCCGAATCGGTCGCGAAGTGGGGCCGGAAGAAGACCCGAACGGGTGGTCGCCCCAACCAGGGTGAACGGCGCAATCTCGAGCGGAACGGTCGTCGCGCCGGGCCCTTTTCCCACCATGATGTCGATGCGAAAATCCTCCATCGCGATGTACAACAACTCCTCCACCCCTCGGGGAAGGCGGTGAATTTCATCGATGAAGAGCGTCTCGCCTTCCGTGAGCGACGAGAGCACGGCGGCCAGGTCTCCCGTGTGGCTAATGGTCGGACCGCTCGACAGTCGAAGTGGCGAGCCGGTTTCGCGGGCGACGATCATTGCGAGCGTGGTTTTTCCGAGTCCCGGTGGACCGGCGAGCAGAACATGGTCGGGCGTACGCCCCTCGATCCGCGCCGCGGACAGCATCACGCCGAGTTGTCGTCGGACCTTCTCTTGTCCGACGAATTCAGCCAACGATGCGGGCCGGAGGGCGCCGTCCAACGCGACGTCCTCGTCGTCCACCTCCTCACTCACCGTGAGGTCCCGAGCGATTGAAGCGCGACTCGTATCCGATCGGGCAGTGCCGATGCCGGATGGTCACGCACGACGTCCCGCGCGACGTCCCGCGCGAGGCTCGCCGCCCACCCCAAACCCGTGAGTGCGTCGGCTAGGTTGGTCACGTCGCTCCCCGCGGCGTGCGGCAATTTTCCGGTGAGCGACACGATGATGAGGGACGCGGTTTTCTGTCCGATGCCGGGCACGCTGCGAAAACGTGAGTCGTCACCGGCCTCGACCGCCTCGGCGATTTCTCGGGCGGGCATTTGAGACAGGATGGCCAGAGCGGTACGCGGGCCCACACCCGTCACCCCCCGCAGCGCGGTGAACAATTGTTTGTCCTCGAGCGTCATAAACCCGAACAACAACCATTCATCCTCGCGCGGGATCAGCACCGTGTGGAGGAACGCTTCGGAACCGACGGTCAGCGCGGCAGCAACGTCGAGTGGAACCGAAACCGACATGCCGATTCCGTTTGCTTCCACCACGACATCGTGGATACCCGACGCCGTAACGATTCCTCGGACGGTCGCTAACATTTCCCCAGCCTACGAGCGCGACGTGCCTAACGCCGTTCGCCACGCGCGCTGGGCGGCGGTTTCACCAGCCAACGCGGACGCTCCCCCTCGCCAGGCATGACAAATAGCCAGTGCGAGTGCGTCGGCGGCGTCGGCGGGCTTGGGTGGCGTGTCGAGTTTCAAAATCGCCGTCACCATCGCCGTCACCTGGTTCTTGTCCGCCCGTCCGTATCCCGTTACGGACGCCTTGACCTCGGTCGGAGTATGAAGTGCGACAGCGAGGCCGCGCTCGGCAGCCAACATGAGAGCGAGGCCCGCCACCTGGGCGGTCCCAATTACCGAACGAACGTTGTGTTGCGCGAAAACACGTTCGATGGCGATAACCCCCGGCTGAAACTCGTCCAGAATGGCCACGAGCCCGTTCCGAATCGCGAGCAGTCGTTGTTCGAGGGGAAGGTCGGCGGCCGTTCGAATCACGTCGACGTGAACGAACGAGACCGACCGCGCGCTAGCCGAGTCAATCAGCCCCACGCCACACCGCGTCAGGCCCGGATCAACGCCGAGGATTCGGGACACTCAGTCGTCCGCGTCGAGTTCGGCCTGAACGTCTGCCGAGATGGAGTAATTGGCGAAAATATTCTGCACATCGTCGAGGTCTTCCAGTGCGTCGACCAGGTGAATCAACTTCCGGGCCGTCGCGGCGTCCACCGCGATTGTCAACGACGGCACGAAGGCAGCCTCCGCCGAGTCGTAGTCCAGACCAGACTCTTGCAGGGCGACGCGTGCCGCCACCAGATTGGAGGGGTCGGTTATCACTTCGAAACCGCCGCCCTGGTCGATGACCTCCTCGGCGCCGGCATCGAGAACCGCGAGCAGAATGTCGTCCTCCGTCACGCCCTCCGACTTGGTGATGGAAATGACACCCTTCCGCGCAAAGTTATAGGCGACCGAACCCGGGTCCGCCATCGTTCCGCCGTTGCGCGCCATCGCCGTGCGCACCTCGGCCGCCGCGCGATTCTTGTTGTCCGTCAAACATTCGATCAGCAACGCGACCCCGGACGAACCGTAGCCCTCGTACATGATGGTCATGTAGTCGACCGACTCACCCGACAGACCCGCTCCGCGTTTGACCGCGCGGTCGATGTTGTCGTTGGGCACACTCGCTTTTTTCGCCTTGTACACCGCGTCTGCGAGGG